>WRJY01000330.1 GCA_009778355.1 Desulfovibrionaceae bacterium
TATAACGACAAACCTTGCAAACCGTGCACTGGGAAAACTCTGAAATCTTCAACTGCGACAAGGAGTTGAGAGTTGTTCAGGGCGGACTATTGAAACGCGAATTGGAATGAATAGCCAGCCTGCGCTGTGGAACGCCCGGGGCTACGAAAGACTTTCAGGCTCGCCGTCCAAATCAGCCGCCAGCGGCTCGGTCGGCACGTGGCTCACGTCGTGGTGCAAAAAGGCAATCAGCAACTGGATGCCCACTAACACCGGCAGCGCCGCCAGCATCACCGTGCCGCTGGTGGCCGGTTCGCCCGTCACCGCGCCATGCACCCAGCGGCTGAGGCCGAACGCCAGCCCCGCCGCGCACAGCAGCGCGCCGAACAGGCTGTAGACCGAACCCAGGTTGAAGTCGCGCAGCAGGTACACGTACACATAGCGTTTGAAAAAGCGCCGCGCGTGCTTGAGCAGAAATTCCGGCAGCACGCGCGAAACCTTCAGGTTGGATTGCTCGTCGGCGTACACCGCGTCCATCGGCACATCGTGTACTACCGCGCGGACGATGTTCAGGTGGTAGAGCATGTCGCTCTCAAAAAAATAGCGCCGCTCCAGCTTGTCGAGCGGCAACCGGCGCAGCACCGCGGCATGGATGGCGGTGTAGCCGTTGGTCGGGTCCATGACCGGCCAGTAGCCGGTGCTGAGTTTGTTGATGAACGACAGCGCCGCGTTGCCGATGAGCCGCGCCAACGGCATCCCGCGCAGCGATTCGGGCCGGTAAAAGCGGTTGCCCTTGGCGTAGTCGGCCTTGCCCCGGACGATGGGGCGCACGAAGTGCCCAATCAGCGCCGGGTTCATCTGGCCGTCGCCATCGATCTTGACCACGATGTCCATGCCATCGGCCAGCGCGGCCTTGTAGGCGGTGACGACGGCGCCGCCCACGCCCTGGTTGTCGGCGTGGCGCAGCACGCGCACGCGCGGATCGCGGCAGCGCTCTTCGATGAGCCCGCCGCTGCCATCGGGGCAGGCGTCATCGACGGCGTAGATCGCCTCCACCTCGGGGCCGATGGCCTCGATCACGCCCAGCACATGCCGGGTGACTTTGTAGCAGGGAATGGCAACCGCGATGCGCATGGGTGCGAAGTATCAACTACCGGAACCGGAACTCGAAGCCAGCGCCACGCCCGCCATGATGAGCAACCCGCCCGCCAGCGTGCGCCAGTGCAGCGGCTCGCCCAGAAACGCCCAGGCCAGCGCCGGCACGATAAGAAAGGCCAGGCCCGTGAACGGATAAGCCAGGTGCAGCGGCGCATGGCGCAGGATCCAGATCCAGCTCAGCGTGGTCAGGCCGTAAAGGATCAACGAAGCGATGAGCCAGCCGTTGAGCAGCAACGCCGAAACCGACAGCGTGGCCGGCAAGGCGGCGGCGGCTTTCTTGAACAGCAGTTGTCCGATGGCGATGCAGAAAACGCACAGCACGGTAGCGAGGACGAATCGGGCGTTCATAGGTCAATGCGGTTTGACATGCTTTGTAAGTTCCATGGCGTAACGACTCAGGAAAAACGATGTCCGGCGCCACTGGACCACCGTGCCGGTCGGGCAATACAGCGCCGCACGCAAGCTACCGGTTTCGCGTGGACGCATTAGCCCATTGGCGTGCGTGAGCAGGCGATGGAATTGTCCATCGGTTTTCAGCGGCAGCAGCAAGAGGTGTCTGTCGGGTGGCTGCAAAATGCGGCCCTCTGAAGTTTGATAGGCGAATTCGGCATGGCTGCATTTTCCGCCGCCGTCATTGCGCAGCGCAATTTCGGTTTCCCATAAAGTATTGTCGGAATCAGCCTTGCCGATCCACTCCACGTCTTTCTCGACCAGGCCGACCATGAACACGGCCGGAGATTCGGTGATGACCCAAGTGCGTTCGCCCTGCCTGGACATGCCGCTGGCGCGCACGCGGGTTTCGTCGAACGTTTGGAAAACGGCGCCCAGAGGCCCGGTGAACCGCGGGTCGATGGAGGCATTTTCGGTTTTTCGCCCGATCTGATAAACCGCCAGCGTCAGCGCCGCGACCAGAGCAAACAGGATTACGGCACGCGAAACCGTTCTGCTTGCCGATGCCGCTGGCGCCCCCGACATCCAAGCCAGGCTGCACGCAGCCAATGGAATCAGCCAGGGATCGAGCAGGACAACGCTATAGCGCGCGTTATACAAAATGGGCAGCAACTGGACGATGAGCAGCGCAAAAATACCGAGCAGCGTGGCCGCGAATGCCCAATGGCCGGGCGCTGGGCTGAACGTCCAGACTGGAGGAATGCCCGTAGAATCCGCGCGCCCGGCAAACCGCCGCCAGCGCCACATCGCCCAGAAGCAGCCAACGGCCAGCGCCGACAACTCGAACAGCCGCAGCTTGCGCAGCATCAGCATGCTGCCATCTCTGGCAATTTCGATCGGGTGATAGGCCAGCCACCACCACAATTTGCGGCCAAAGAACGCCGCCGCGTCCGCCGCGGGCATGGTTTGGAGCGACCACAATGCCGCTTGCCGGGTGACCCGGTCGCTGATCAGCGAGAGATGGTCGCTTTCATGGGCCGCCGGCCCAATCAAGCGGTGGATGTCGTAGTCGAACCCCAAAAAATTCGGCTCCGTGCCTTGAAACAAGGGATGCACGCCCAAATACAGGCTGGCCCCCGCGCCGGTGCCCAGCCCCCACAAACCAAACGCCAAACCATTCTTGACCACCAGCATGAGCGGAAGGATCAGACCTGCCCCCAGGCTGACGGCTATTCGCGCCACGGTCGCGCGCCACGCCCGCGCGTCGTGTTTCCGCGCCGTAGCCGCCAGCGCGCCCAGACAAACCAGCAAGGCCGCGGGAGCGATCAATTGCAGGATGGGCCTGGCCAGCAGGGTAATGCTCAACATGGCGGCGCCCTGAACCACCGCGCCTGACGTTCGATCCTTGCAAATCACCAGACGCGCGAGGGCATGAATCAGCCCGAATATGCCGAACAAAAAAATCGGCTCGGTCATCTCCGAGGGGAAATACCGGCACAGGTCGGAGTATGCCAGCAGCAGCATGGCCAGCGCGGCGGCGCGATACCCTCCCGCCAGATAGCTGGCGCGCCACAGAAACCACGCGCAACCGGCCCACAGGCCCATGTTGGCAGCGCGAATCCAGTCTGGATTGGCGCCCCACAGGGCAGGCCAGAGATAGCCCAGGGGCACAACCCGGTAGCTCGGCGGCGTCAGCAGAAAAGCCCAGCCCCGCGCAAGAAATTCGCGCGCTGCGGGCAGATAGACGTATTGAGGATCGAACAGAACGGGCGCGTCGAAATTCACGGCGATGAATCGCCACCCCGCCGCGCACGCCAGCGCTGGCCAAAACCAGGCGGCGGCGCGAAAACACACGAAACGCAAGACCGGGTGATTTTTCATCGCTGGCCGTTTTCAGTTCAATTTACCGAGTCTGAAAGCCGCTGTCGCGGATGATTTTTTCCCAGATCCGGGTTGAAGCGCAGCTTGCCGTTTTTTTGATACTGGACGAGGTCGGGTGCCGACGCGATGGCGGCAATCTGGCCGCCGGTACCGGCGCGGTTTTCCACCACGATGTTTGCGCCCAGCTCACCGTTGCGCTTGGCGGCCAGGGCACGCCCGATGGCGTCCGAACTGGCGCCGGGCGAGAATCCCACGAGCAGCCGGATCGGCGCATTGCGGAGCTGCGCCCGCGCCAGACCGCAGGCGGCCAGCGGGCCGCGACGCTGGAGCCAGTCAACGGAATCGATGGGGTGCGCGGACGGCATGTGGGCAACTCCCGCAAAAATTTTTCGGAGCTGGGGCACGCGGCGCGACGGTCATTCCCGCATTCGTTGCTGCATGGCGGCCCTGGTTTTGGTCAGCGCCGCCGGCAGGCCTTGGGCCAACTGGGCGAACAGTTCGTCGTGCAGGTGCAGTTCCTGCGCCCAGGCGGCGGTGTCGATGCTGGTGACGGTGGCGAACTGCTCGGGGGTGAAGGCCAGGCCCGTCCAGTTGATTTCACTGTATTGCGGCGTGATGCCGAATATGGTCTGCTGGCCTTCGGCGCGGCCTTCGATGCGGTCGATGATCCACTTGAGCACGCGCATGTTTTCGCCGTAGCCGGGCCAGACGAATTTGCCGCCCGCGTCCTTGCGGAACCAGTTGACGCAGTAGATGGGGGGCAGTTGGGCGCCGCCGTCCGCAAGCCGCTGGCCAAGCTTGAGCCAGTGGCCGAAGTAATCGGCCATGTTGTAGCCGCAAAAGGGCAGCATGGCAAAGGGGTCGCGCCGCACCACGCCTTGGGCACCGAAGGCGGCGGCGGTGGTTTCGCTGCCCATGGTGGCGGCCATGTACACGCCTTCGGTCCAGTCGCGCGCCTCGGTGACCAGCGGCACGGTGGTGGAGCGGCGGCCGCCGAAAATGAAGGCGTCGATGGGCACGCCCGCCGGGTCGTCCCAGGCGGCATCCAGCGCCGGGTTGTTGGTGGCGGCGACCGTGAAGCGCGCGTTGGGGTGCGCGGCCTTGCGGCCAGCCTGGCCGTCGGCGGGCGTCCAGTCCTTGCCTTGCCAGTCGATCAGGTGCGCGGGCAATTGGCCGCCGTGGTCTTTTTCCATGCCTTCCCACCAAACGTCGCCGTCGTCGGTAAGGGCGACGTTGGTGAAGATGACGTTCTCATGCAGGCTGGCCATGCAGTTGGGGTTGGTGAGCAGGTTGGTGCCGGGGGCGACGCCGAAGTAGCCCGCCTCGGGGTTGATGGCGTACAGGCGGCCATCGGCGCGGGGCTTGATCCAGGCGATGTCGTCGCCGATGGTGCTGACCCGCCAGCCCTCGAAGCCCTTGGGCGGCACCAGCATCGAGAAGTTGGTCTTGCCGCAGGCGCTGGGGAAGGCGGCGGCGACGTGGTATTTTTTGCCTTCGGGGCTGCTCACGCCCAGGATCAGCATGTGCTCGGCCAGCCAGCCCTGCGCGCGCCCCATGCTGGAGGCGATGCGCAGCGCCAGGCACTTTTTGCCCAGCAGCGCGTTGCCTCCGTAGCCGGAGCCGTAGGACCAGATTTCGCGCGTTTCGGGATAATGAACGATGTACTTGACGGCGGGGTTGCAGGGCCAGGCGGTCTGGTCTTTTTCGCCCGCTTGCAGGGGCGCGCCGACGGTGTGCACGCAGGGCACGAATTCGCCGTTTTCGCCCAGTGCCTGGATCGCGCCCTTGCCCATGCGCGTCATCAGTTTCATGTTGACGGCGACGTAGGCGCTGTCGGTCAACTCGACGCCCATGTGCGCGATGGGGCTGCCCAGCGGCCCCATGCTGAAGGGGATGACGTACATGGTACGCCCGCTCATGCAGCCGTCGAACAGCGGCTGGAGCCTGGCGCGCATTTCGGCTGGCGGCGTCCAGTTGTTGGTGGGGCCCGCGTCTTCCTGGCGTTCCGAGCAGATGAAGGTGCGGTCTTCCACGCGCGCCACGTCCGACGGGTCGGAGCAGGCCAGAAACGAGCCGGGGCGCTTGGCCGGGTTGAGCCTTTTGAAGGTGCCGGCATCGACCAGTTGCTGGCACAGGCGGTCGTACTCGTTCTGGCTGCCGTCGCACCAGTGCACCCGCTCGGGCTTGCACAAGGCGGCCATGTCGCCGACCCAGGCGATCAGCCTGGCATTGCGCACATAGTCGGGGACGTTCAAATCCTTGATCATCCCGGGGGTGAAGGGGGCGTTCATCGGCAGGGCTCCTATCTGGAAAGTTGAAATCGGTTTTCCGAAAACCGCTCAGGGCGGTTTTGGGAAAACAGACTTCCAGGCGGCGCGGGGGATTGCGTGACTCGTAATATCGCGGACGCGGCGCGCCGACGCGAAACATTTGTAATTTTAGCTGCCGGGGGGCGTGTCGACAGCACGCAGCGCCAGTGCCATGATGTCTCCCGGCAGCGCCCGCAGCATTGCCGCCAGCGGCAGCAGCGCCAGCCAGATCAGCACGCTCGATGCCGTCTTGCCAGGGCGCGCGTAGGCGATGCGTGCGTACAAACCCCGGTAGCGCAGACTGTCCAGCCGCTGGCGCCGGATGACATCCAGGCCTTGCGCCGCCGCCAGGCGCGCCAGGTTATCCGGGTCGAAGTAATGCAGATGCGGAGAGGGTAGCCCGACTTGCCACAGCCGCTCGAACGGTCCACGCAGGCCCATGCGCCGCAGCGCGCATGCAACGCGGTACAGCGCGCCGCGCGCATTGGGCAGCGTCACCACGACCAAGCCGCCCGGCAGCAGGTGTGCGCGGGCAGCGCCCAGCATCGCGCCGGGAGCGCTCAGATGTTCCAGCGAATCGTTGAAGACGATGGCGTCGAACCGTTCTTGCGGCACCAAGGCAGCCGGGAAAAAGCCTGCCCGCAACGTTGTGCCGTTTTCTTGTGCGATGGCACGCGCCGCCGCGTCCGGCTCGATACCAGCGACGTCGAATCGCATCTGCGGCCACTGGCGCGCCAGCCGCACGAACCAGCCTTGGCCCGCGCCTACATCCAGCAGGCGCGGCCGGACGTCCGGCGCGCAGGGCGGCAAATCCTGTGCGATCCAGCCCAGCAGTCGGCGGAAGTTGGCCTCGCGTAAGCCGCGCAGCGCCTGGGCGCGGGCGGTTTCGTCGATTCGCGCTTGCGCGGCGGCGTCATTGATGACCGGCTGCAGCGCGGCGCTTTCGTAGCCGCAGATCCGGCAGCGCCGGTGCCAGTCGGCCAAACCCGGCGTAAGCGCCGCGTTACAGCACGGGCAGCGGGTTTGCGTGGGGTCATTCATGTTTTGCCGATGATCTGGAAACGATTCCAAAGTGACGCCAAATAAGTTTCTGCGAATGGGCGCGCCTTGTTTCGGAATGGACTGCAAGGCGCAGCGGTGCCCTATGGTATCGCGAGGATTTGCAACGCCGCAGACCGCCCGAAAAAGGATACTCACACCGCTGTGAATTGAACGAGCCCGTCCGCCAGTCTCACAACTTTGTTCAGCCAGCGCGGATCGGAGCGCGGCGCGCAGCGCGCCTTTGTCCCCGACAATCGGCCATTCCATGATCCTGAAAACACTTTTCACCCTTGCGCGGGCCGCTGCCGCGGTTTGCGCGCTGCTGGCCGTGGCCGCTTGCGACCCGGCAACCCCCCGGCTTGGGCCGCCCGACACCGCCTTGCCGGCGGGCGAGGCCGGGCAGCTCGTGCGCCAGGGCCGCTTGCTGGCGGCCAATTCCGGGCCGCTGCTGATCGAGCGCGGCGGTAACGGCCTGCGCTGCGGCAGTTGCCACCTGAACGCGGGCACCTTGCCCTACGCCGGGGCTTGGGTGCAATTGCACGCCGATGACGCGCTGGCGGCACGCATCAACCGCTGCCTGGTCGAGTCGATGAACGGGCAGCCGCTGGCCCTCGATGCACCCGGTATGCGCGCGCTGCTGGCCTACATCGGCTGGCTTTCGACGCCCGCGCCTCAGGGCGCCGCCGAACCGGCGGCGGGCGCTCGCGGCTTCGGCGCCGTCGATGCGGCGCTGACGCCCGACCGCGCGCGCGGCGCGGCGCTCTACGCCGACCGCTGCGACCACTGCCATGGCAGCCAGGGCGAAGGCACGCGCAAGCAAGACGGCAGCGGCTTCAAGTACCCGCCGCTGTGGGGCAGCGAGGCTTTCAGCGCCGCATCGGAAATGACGCAACTGCCGATTGCCGCGGCTTTCGTGAAGAACAACATGCCGCGCACCCGCGCCCACCCGCTGTCGGCGCAAGAGGCGGTGGACGTGGCGGCCTACCTCATCGCCCAGCCGCGTCCCGGCGCGGCGGCGGGCGGCTCATGACGGCACTGGCGCGCCGCCAGCGGCAGCAAAATGAAAATTTGGCCTTTCCTGCGCCGCTTGACACACGACACGCGCTTTCACGCCGCACGTCGCCTGCCCTTTCAAACACATGCGTTCAGATTCCGGTAAGGCCACCAGAGCACATCAATGTTTGACCGCTGACGTAGTCCGATTCGGGCAGGCACAACAAAAATACCGCCCCGGCGGCCTCGTTCGGCGTGCCGCCGCGGCCCAAGGGAATGGTGCGTTCCATGGCCTGAAGCATGTCGGTGTTCACGCCGACCTTGATTTGGCGGCCTTCGATTTGGGTTGTGGCGCCGTCAGCGACATTGCCGGTCAGGCGTGTCTTGATGAGGCCGTAAGCCACGGCGTTGACCGTCACGCCAATGCGGCCCCACTCCTTGGCCAGCGTCTGCGTCATGCCCAGGACGCCGGCCTTGGCGCAGGCGTAGTTCACCTGCCCCGCGTTGCCGAACAGGCCGGCGACCGAGGAGATGTTGACCACTTTGCGAATCAGCCGGCGGCCCGCGGCTTGATCCGTCTTGTTCAGGTCGCGGAGCACCGGATAGGCCGCGCGCAAGATACGAAAAGGCGCGGTGAGGTGACAGTCGATCATCGCGTACCACTGTTCGTCGCTCATCTTCTGAATCACGTTGTCCCAGGTATAGCCGGCGTTGTTGACGATGATGTCGATGCCCTTGTATTCCTGCACGGCGGCGCCGATGAAGCGCTCGGCAAAGTCAGGCGCCGTTACGCTGCCGGGGCAAGTGAGCGCCTGGCCGCCAGCGGCGCGGATTTCAGCCGCCACCGCTTCGGCGGGGGCGGTATCGAGGTCGTTGATGACCACGCGCGCGCCTTCTGATGCGAACTTGAGCGCGATTGAGCGGCCAATGCCGCGTCCAGAGCCGGTCACCAGCGCGACCTTGCCTTCGAGTCGGAGAGTCATGGCGTGTCTTTCCAAAGAGTTTCCAATGGGGTTTTCAGGGCAGCGCGACAATCGCCTCGCCGCTGATCTTGATCTGGCCGTACTGGTTGGCGCTGTGCACTTCCACACGTACGCGGCGCTCGCCTTCGGCCTCGAATTTTTCGACCACGCGCCCTTCGCAGCGCATCGCGTTACCCAGGTGGGTAATGCCCTGGAAGCGCACATCGAAGCGCCGCAGGCGCGCCTGCGGCGCCCAGCCGGTAAGCAGGCGGCCGAGCCAGGCCATGCCCAGCATTCCTTGCGCGAACACGTCGGTCATGCCCGCGCGGCGCGCGAAGTCGGTGTCGATGTGGATCGGGTTGTGGTCGCCCGACGCACCGCCGAAAAGTGCAAGCGTGGCGCGGTCGACGGGCGGCAGTTGCAGCGGCGGCAGTGTGTCGCCAATTTGCACGGCATCAAAAGCAGGAGGGAGCATGTCGGCCTCAGTTTCTGCAAACCATCACGGCGCGCATCTCGGCCACGAGTTCGCCGCGCTGATTGGTGGCGCGCGAGGTTTTCACGACAAATTCGAGAGCGCCGTTCTTCTTGTCGTAGATGTCCTCGACGCGCGAGCGCACCGTGACGGTGTCGCCCGCGCACGCGGGCCGGTGGTAGCTGAAGGCCTGTTCGCCATGCAACAGTTTTGACAGCGGGACGCCCAAGTCGGCCAGCAACTGTTCGTTGGCGCCCGAGTCCAGTTCAGCGGCGAACAGGAAAGTTGGCGGCGCGGGCAGATCGGCATAGCCAGCGGCGCGGGCGGCCGCCTCGTCGGTATAGACCGGATCGGTTTCACCGATGGCTTTGGCAAAAAAGCGCAGACGGCCGCGCTCGATCGGCAACTGCGAAGTCCGTAGCTCATGACCAATCCACTTCTTGTCGATCATCGCGGAGGCTCCCTCAAACGCGTTCGTAAAGCGTCACCACGCAGGCGCCGCCCAAGCCGAGGTTGTGTTGCAGCGCCAGCCGCGCGCCCTGCACCTGCCGCGCCTGGGCCGTTCCGCGCAACTGCTGAACCAGCTCGGTGCATTGCGCCAGCCCGGTCGCACCCAGCGGATGGCCTTTGGACAGCAGGCCGCCTGAAGGGTTGGTGACGACTTGGCCGCCGTAGGTGTTGTCCCCATCGCAGACGAATTTCTCGGCCCCGCCTTCTGGACACAAACCCAGCGCCTCGTAGCTGATGAGTTCGTTGTGCGCAAAGCAGTCGTGCAACTCGACCACGTCAACGTCGCGAGGGCCGATACCGGATGCCTCGTACACGCGCCGGGCCGCTTCCTTGGCCATGCTGAAGCCCACCACTTCGCGCATGTCCTTCGCGCTGAAAGTTACCGGGCGGTCGGTGGTCATCGCCTGCGCGCGGATGCGCACGCTGTGATCCAGACCATGCTTTTGAGCGAAGGCTTTGGAACACACGACAGCGGCGGCGGCGCCGCAGGTGGGTGGACAGGCCATCAGGCGCGTCATGACGCCGGGCCAGATCACCGGCGCGGCGAGCACTTCGTCTTCCGTCACCACGGTGCGAAACAACGCCATCGGGTTGTTGGCCGCGTGGCAACTGGCCTTGGCGCGGATTTTGGCGAAGGTTGACAGCTTCGTGCCGTACTGATCCATGTGCGCCTTGCCGGCGCCCCCGAAATAGCGCAGCGCCAACGGAACCTCGCCGTGGCCCACCAGTTCCTCGGTCGCCTCATCGAAGTGATCGAAGGGGCTGGGCCGGTCGTTGAATACCGAACCGAGTGCGCCGGGGTTCATCTGCTCGAAGCCCAGCGCAAGCGCGCACTCAACGGCCCCGCTTTGCACGGCCTGGCGCGCCAGAAAGAGCGCGGTGGAACCGGTCGAGCAATTGTTGTTGACGTTGATGATCGGGATGCCGCTCATGCCTACTTCATAGAGCGCGCGCTGGCCGGCGGTGGAGTCGCCGTAAACATAGCCCGCGTAAGCCTGTTGCACCAGCTCGTAGCCAATGCCGGCATCGGCCAGCGCCGCGCGCGCGGCTTGCGCGGCCATCTCGAAGTACGGCGCATGTTTACCCGGCTTGGCAAAAGCAATCATGCCCACGCCGGTGACGTACACATTGTTCATGGAATAGAGCCTTTCAGAAAACTCGGGAACCAGTGAATCGGGGAATGCGCTTCTCAACGAAGGCGGCGATGCCCTCGCGCGCGTCGGCTGAAGCGGCGCAGCGCAGCAGCGCCGCGCGCTCGAGATCCAGGTGCGTGCGCAGATCGTGCATGGCCGCGCCATCGCACAGCCGCTTGATGCCGCCGAGCGACCCCGTGGCGCCGCGCGCCAGCTCGACGGCCAGTGCGCACGCGGCATCCGCCAATGCATCGGACGGATGCAACTCGTCAACCAAGCCCCAGCGCAAGCACGTTTCGGCGTCAATCGCCCGGTTGGTCATCAGCAAGTACTTCGCCCGCGCGGCGCCGGCGCGGCGCGTGACGTAATACGAAACGCCCAAGTCCGGGCTCAACCCGATCGCCGAATAGCCGCCGCGCAACTTGATCGCGTTGGAGGCCAGCACGATGTCGGCGCACAGCGCGACTGCGATGCCGGCCCCGCCCGCCGGGCCTTGCAGCGCGCTGATTACTGGCAGCGGCAACGTCGCCAGCGTATGCAGCGCGGGATGCAGCAAATCGAGCAAGGTCTGCACAAAGCGGTCCAATTCACCGCGCCGTTCCACGAATTCGCGGATATCGCCGCCGGCGCAAAATTGCCGGCCGCGCGCGCTGATCAGCACCGCCCCGATGTCGGCGCGCGCCGCCTGCGCGACTGCATCGGCCAGATCATGCGCGGTTGCGTTATTCAGCGCGTTGGCGGCATCCGGGCGGTTCAAAACGATGTGTCCCACGCCGTTCTCGACGCGCCACAGCACGGTCTTGTCGCCCATATCAAACCACTTTCCGTTCGCGCCCTTGCCAGTACGGGTCGCGCAATTGGGACTTGAGTATCTTGCCCGCGCCAGACAGCGGCAGCGCATCGACGAAGCGGACACGGCGCGGGCACTTGTAGCCGGCGATATGCGCCTTGCAGTGATCGACGATTTCCTCCTCGCCAGGTTCGGCGCCGGCGCGCTTGACGATCACCGCCATCACCGTCTCGCCCCACTGCTCGTCGGGAATGCCGATGACCGCGCAGGCGGCAACCGCCGGATGCGTCGAAATGACCCGCTCGACCTCGACGCTATAGACGTTCTCGCCACCCGTGATAATCATGTCCTTGATGCGATCGACGATATAAACGTAGCCGTCTTCATCCATGCGACCGCCGTCGCCGGTGAACATCCAGCCGTCGCGCAACGCGGCGGCGGTTTCGCCGGGTTTGTTCCAGTAGCCAAGCATCACGCCGGGGCCGCGCGCCGCCACTTCGCCGACTTCGCCGCGCGGCAGTTCGTTGCCCATCGAATCGACAATCTTGACCTCGCAACCGATGGTCGCCTGCCCGGCCGAGCGATGCCGGCCTTTGGCGCGCGCTGCTCCACGGTGCCCATCGGGCTTCAAGATCGTGCAGGTGGGCGAAAGCTCGGTCATTCCGTACATCTGCGTGAAGCCCGCTTGAGGAAACGCTTTCATCGCGCGATCGAGTATGCCTTCGCTCAGAGGCGCGGCGCCATAGAGCACATTGCGCAAATGGTCGAGTCTGTAGCGGCCAATATCAGGGTGATCGACCACCATCTGAATCATGGTTGGCACCAGCAGGCCGGTGGTCACGCCTTCGTTCTGGATGATCTCGAACACGGCCACCGGATCGAAGCGCGGGGTTATCACGTGCGTGCAACCGCAGGCAAACATGGCGTTCATGACGTAGCCATCAGCCAGGTGGAACATTGGCGCGACGTGCATACCGATGCTGCCGTAGGAAAGCACTCCTTCGGCCACGGCGATGATGGAATTCGTGTAGATGCCACGGTGCGGCAGCATGACCCCCTTGGGAATGCCGGTGGTGCCGCCCGTGTAGAAAATACCCGCCAGATCCTCGCCGCCGCGCAATGCGTCTTCCACCGGCTGGGCGCGCGCAAGCAGCGCCTCGTAATCGAGCAGGCCGTCAGGAGCAGGCCCGTCGCCGATGTAGAGCACCGTTTTCAATTCCGGGCACTTCTGGCGCAGCTCACGCACCATCGCCGTGAAGTGCTCGTCCACGATCAAAATTCGCGTCTGGCAGTCTTCCAGGCAGTAGGTTATCTCGCCCATGCTCCAGCGCGTGTTGATCGGATTGACGACGCCGCCAGCCCAGTACACGCCCGGGTAGTACTCCAGATACCAATCGGAATTGAGCGCGAGCATACCTACGCGGTCGCCTGCTTGCAAGCCAAGCGCGCGCAACATGCCGCCGATGCGCGCGACACGATCGCCCAGTTCGGCGAAAGTGCGGCGCCGGCCCTTATAGACCGAAGCGATCGAGCCAGGCGTTTGCTGCACCGAGCGGCGCAGGCCTTGGGTCAGGTACATGGCTTGTTTTTCCTCGCTCTTGGCCGTCGTGAAGAAACGCAGCGCCTGCTCAGGACGGTTCGCGCGCGAGGGAGCGGGCGATGATCTCTTTCATGATCTCGCTCGTGCCGCCGTAGATGCGCTGCACGCGCGCATCGGCATACAGCCGCGCGATCGGGTACTCCATCATGTAGCCGTAGCCACCGAACAACTGCAAGCATTCGTCCACCGTGCGGCCCAGCGTCTCGGTGGTCCAGAGCTTGGCCACGGCGGCGGTGTCGGCATCCATCGTGCCATCGATCACGCGCTGCACGCAAACATCGACGAAGTGCCGGCCCACGGTCGCCTGCGTCTTCACATCGGCCAGCTTGAAACGGGTGTTCTGCATCTCAAACAGCGGCTTGCCAAAAGCGCGGCGCTGGCGGGTGTAGTCCAGCGTCATGCGCAGCGCCGCCTCGGTGGAGGCGATGGCGGTGACGGCGCACAGTGTGCGCTCGTAGGGCAATTCCACCATCAGGTGGCGAAAGCCCTGCCCTTCGGCGCCGCCGAGCAGGTTTGACGCCGGCACGCGCACTTGCTCAAAAAACAACTCGCTGGTATCGGCGGCCTTCTGGCCGAGTTTGTCGAGCACGCGCCCGACCTTGAAACCCTCGGCCCCCTTCGTCTCCAGCAGCAGCAGCGAGACGCCTTTGCTGCCGGCGTTGGGGTCGGTTTTGGTCACGACAACGATCAGATCGGCCATCGCGCCGTTGGAGATGAAGATTTTGCTGCCGCTGATGCGGTACTCGCCATCATGAAGCACGGCGCGGGTGCGAATCGATTGCAGGTCGGAGCCGGCGCCCGGCTCGGTCATGGCGATCGCTCCGATCATCTCGCCGCGCGCCATGCGCGGCAGGTAACTGCGCTTTTGCGCTTCGGTGCCTTGGTGAAGAATGTAGTTGGCCGCGATCTGATGCACGCCGACGCCGAAGCCGTAATCGCCCGCGTAGGCAAGCTCTTCCATCAACACCGCGACGTGCGCGAAGTTTCCGCCGCCGCCGCCGTAAATCTCTGGAATGTCGGCCAGCAGGAAACCAAGTTCCCCTGCCTTGTGCCAAACCGAGCGGTCCACGTGCTGCTGACGCGCGAAGCGATCCTGATGCGGCAGGATTTCCTCGGCGACGAAACGGCGCACCGCGTCGCGGTAAATGTCGAGGTCCGCATCCATCCAGGAACTGCGGTGGGAAGTGACTGTTCCAGTCATGATTTCTTGCTCCTTAATCAACGGATGCCGTGCTGCTCGAACCGTCGTAGCGCTCTACCAGCAGGAATTTTTGCACCTTGCCCGTGGGTGTGCGCGGCAGCGGTTCGCTCTGGATCAGCACACGCTTGGGCGTCTTGAACCCGGCCAGGCTTTTACGGCACCAGGCAATCACTGCTTCAGGGTCCACGCTCTGGCCTTCTTTCGGCACCACCACCGCCGTCACGGTTTCCCCCCACAGCGGGTCGGTCAGGCCGACCACCGCGCAGTCGCTCACGCCGTCCAAGCCCAGGATGGCGGCCTCGACCTCGCCCGCATGCACGTTCTGCCCGCCGGTGACGATCATGTCTTTCAGGCGCCCATTGATGTACAGATAGCCCTCCGCGTCGAGGCGGCCAAGGTCGCCCGTGTGCAGCCACCCGTCGCGGAAGGTTTCGGCGGTCTTCTCGGGGTTGTTGTAGTAGCCTGTCACCGTGCCTGGCGAGCGGCCGATTATTTCGCCGGTTTCGCCGGTCGGCACGTCACGGCCTTCGGCATCGACCACGCGCACCTGGGCAAACAGGATCGGCATGCCCACCGAATCCGGCCGGCGCGCGCGATCCTCGGGCGTGCTCACGACCAGTGTGCTGGTTTCCTGCATTCCGTAGTACTCGTACAGGCGCGGACATACGCGCGCAATGATGCCTTCGCGCACGGGCGCCGGCAGCAACGAACCGGCAAAGACCAGGCCGCGCAGCGAACTGAGGTCAGTGCGGTCGAGTTCGGGACACGCGAGCAGCATCGCGCCCATCGTGGGTACGAGGTTGCTGATGGTCACGCGCTCGCGCGCGATCAGACGCAACACCTGTGCCGCATCGAAGTTCACCAATACGTTGGGGCATCCCCATATCACACCTGCCGCAACCCAGCCGAAGCCGACACGCCCGTACATCGGAAACACCGTCATCACCACGTCTTCGTAGCGCATATGGTGGGCATGAAACATCGGGAAAAAAGAGGTCGCGTTGTAGTGCGAGATCAGGTAACACTTGGGCAAACCGGTCGTGCCCGAGGTGAGGTTGAAGTAGTAAGGATCGTGCTCCCCGACCTGAACCGCCGGCGGTTCGGCGCTGGCCTGCTCAAGCATGGTCTCGTAATCGTGCATGCCGCCGGGCTCGCCTTCGCCAAAAGCCGCCAGTACACGAAGCGTTGACAAGGCCTCGCGCGCCTGCGTCGCGATAGCGGCGAATTTGCGCTCGACGATCAGCGCCGACGCACCCACCTCCTTCATCAGCGCGACCATCTCTACCGGCGCGAGCCGGTAATTCAACGGCAGCCCGACCAGCCCGGACTTGGCCAGCGCGAAATAGATTTCCGCCACCTCGACACGGTTGGTGCTCAGAAAAGCCACGCGCTCGCCCTTGCGCAACCCCAGGTTGAACAAGGCATTGGCAAGACGATTGGCGCGCTCGCACGCCTGCGCAAAACTGAAACGCCGCCCAGTCGGCGCGCAGAAGAACGCCTCCCGGCGCGCAAAGCGCAACGCGGCGGCATCGAGCATGTCACCCACTCGCGTCTGACCCAGGGATGTGTGATTCACGGCAACACTCCTTTCATTACTTGGCCCTGCGGGCAAAAGCCTCGATCGCTTCTTTGTGAAAGCGGTCGGAAAAGCACTCCTTTTCCAACGCGAGCGAGGTATCGAGCACCAGGTTGACCGACTCGCGCAGGTGTTTGTTGAGCGCTGCCTTGGTCGAGCGGATCGCCATGCGTGAGCCTTGGGCCAGGCGCTGTGCCATGGCCTGGGCCGTGGCCACGAGCTGCGCTGCAGGCGCCACGTGGTTGACCAGACCAATGCGTTCGGCCTCGGCGGCCGTGAGGCTGTCGCCGGTCATCAGATACTCCTTGGCGCGCGCCAGACTCACCAGTAGCGGCCAAATGGCCGCGCCGCCATCGCCGGCGGTGACGCCGATGCGCACGTGCGGATCGGAAATCCTTGCGTCATCGGCGGCATAAACCACGTCGCAGAACAGCGCCAACGTGGCGCCCAATCCGGCGGCCGCGCCGTTGACGGCGGCAATGATGGGCTGCGGCAGCTCGATCAGATCGACGATGATCCGGCGCGCCTCGACGAACAGCGCATCGAGTTGCGCGGGCGTGATGTCGCGAAACCATTGCAGATCGCCGCCAGCCGAGAAGGCGCGGCCTTCGCCGGTAAGTACAACGGCATCGACGCTGGCGTCCTGCGCGATCTCGCCGAACACGCGCGACAGCTCGGTGTGCAGCGTGGCGTTGACCGCGTTGAGCGCCTGCGCGCGCGCGATGGTGACAGTGAGCACCGCGCCCGTCTGGGCAAAGCGCAGGGTTTCGTAGTTGGAATAGCGCATGGAAGTAAAAAACAGAGCAAGGAAAGAAATCAACTCGCGGTCACGCCGCCGTCCACGGTAAAACTCGCGCCGGTCACGTAGGAAGCGCGTGCCGAGCACAGCCAAACCACCATTGCGGCGACCTCCTCGGGGCGCGCAAGACGGCGGATTGCGGCGCGCGCGATGCCGGCGTCGAGTTTTTTCTCGTTGAAAATCGAATCGGCGCCGGTGGTCATCGGTGTGTCGATGTAGCCGGGGCATAGGGCGTTGACGCGGATGCCATCGCGCCCGCCCTCGAGCGCGGCGGCCTTGGTCAGCCCGATCACGCCGTGCTTGGAGGCGCAGTAGGCCGAGCCGCCGTAGCCACCGCGCAGGCCCATGATCGACGCCGTGTTGACGATCGCTCCGCCGCCGCGCTTCATCGCGCGCATCTGCGGGCGCAGGCAGTTGAAGACGCCGGTGAGATTGACGTCGAGCACATGCCGCCATTGCGCCAGGCTGTGCTCCACGGTCAGCAGGGGATAGCCGGCAATGCCGGCATTGTTGAAAGCCGCATCGAGACGCCCCCAGCGTTCGCCGGCCTGCGCCACAAGCGCTTCGCAGTCCTCCTCGCGCGTGACATCGACGCGCAACGCAAAGGCTTCGCCGCCAGCCTGGACGATGTGCTGCGCGGTTTCTTGCGCGGCCGCTTCATCGATGTCGGCGGCGGCAATGCGAAAACCATCATCTGCCAGCGCCAGCGCGCTTGCGCGGCCAATGCCGGAACCGGCGCCCGTCACGATCGCCACTGAACAGCCGTCTTGCCTGCGTGCGGACATCAACAAGCCCCCGCCTTCATGAACGAGCGCTCAGTCTCCGCCCCGCAGACAGCAGTCTCCTGCTGCCTGCCAGCGCAAAACCGGCTTTCGCCAATCTCATGTCTTGTCTCCCGTTACCGCTTGGGAACTTGAGAGTACATGCCGCGCCGCCGTGCAGCCTCGTTCAAACGGACAGTTTTTCAGCTTCCCGCCTGCCGCCGCCCGCCCGCGCCTCTTGGCGACGCGCCTCGATCGGCATGTTGCGCGCTACGCCATCGAGCGCCATTGCGCGCCCGAATGGCAGCAGCCCGCCAAAGCCGGCCGGCGGGTTTTTCAGGCGAGCAGATTCATCTGGCGCGCGAGCGCAAGCGCGTGCGTGCGGGTATGCGCGCCGAGCTTGACGTTGATACTGCGAAGGTGCGCCTTGACCGTGGTTTCGGAAACAAACAGACGCTCGGCAATCGCACGGTTGCGCAGGCCATCGGCCAGCAGGCGAAGCACCTGCAATTCGCGCCTGGACAGAAGCCCCGCTGCAGCCACGGCGGCTGGCTTCAGGAATGGCTCGAGCGCATGTTCCGCTGTCGATTGCGCGAGGCCGCCGGCCATGAGCAGGCGGTCGGCGAAAAGGGCCAAAGCCTCTTCGCCGGGCGCGTTTTCAAGCGAGACGCGCAATTTGGCAATCCAGCGCAGCAAACCGGCGCCTTCATCGACAAAGCTGCGCACGAAACCTTCGGCCTGCGCAAAGCGCAGCGCATCGCGCAGGCGTCGCAGCCCTGCCGCCTCCTGTCCGCTCAAACACTGGGCTTCGGCCAGCAGGATATTGAGCTTGAGCGTGCGCCGCTGGCGCTGCAATCGTTCAGCTTCCTTGATTGCCTGGCGCAGCGGCGCGATGGCCGATTCGGCGTGGCCGGTACGAATGCGCAGGCGCAGCGCGCCGATGAAAGGCGCCTCGGTGTCGTTGGCCTGCGTGACCAATCCTTTCAGTGGTTCCCATGTGCGCGCGTCACTGCCAGCGTCGAGTTGATCCTGCGCGGTCTGAATCTGTCCGCGCAGCAACGCCATGCGCGCCCGCTCCAGGCACGCGGTCGCCACCATGCGCGCAAGCGCGTGCTGATGGCCCGTGACTTCCATCTCGGTAAGCCATTCGCCGGCGCGTTCGAGTTCACCGCGTGCGAAAGCGATGCGCGCGAGCACCACATAGGGCGTAATCAACTGATCGGGCGCGGCAACGTCGCGCAGCATCGGCAGGTACAGGTTCAGCAGGCGTTGCGCCTCATCGAGGTCGTTGCCCTCGTAGAGCGCCTCGGCCAGAAAAGCAGCCGCAACGGTGCCGCCAGAGGCGTGCGGCGCGAGCACCGCGCCGCTGCCCTCCAGCGCGGCGCGAAAGCGCGCCACCGCGTGCTGGCGTTGGCCCTGTGCGAAATCGATCGCTCCTTCGATGCACAGCGCCATCGGCGCGATGAAAGAATTGCCGATCTCCATCACGCGCCGTCGCGCCCGGGCGAGAAAGTGCCGCGCTTCCTCGAAACGGCTCTCGGCCACCAGGCAAAAACCGAACGAGGCGCCGAGCATGGCGTAGGAAAAAGGCATGGCGGGCGTGACATCGGGCTCGCAGCGCCGCCACAGCGCCGAGGACTCGCGCACACGGTCGCTCATCGCAAAAATGAAGGCGCGTTGCACGCGGATCGCGATTTCCGGCAGCGGCGGTTGCGCGCCCGCTCCGTTTGCAGCGCCGGCGGCGTAATGGCTCTCCAGCGCCCCAATCAAGCGCTGGCTCTCATCGTAGCGGTGGGTGAGCGTGAGGGCCCAGGCGAAAACCAATGCGATCGCCGGATGGCGCGTCAATTGCGCGCGCCATGGTATGGCCATGTACCAGCGCGCGAGGGTGCGTGCGCGCCCCTGCCAAAGCACGTTGCCGGCATGGGCTTCGAGCAGTTCGGCGAGGTAGCCGGGATCGCCCGCGTGCAGTGCGTACTCGATCGCGCGCATTGGCTGGTTTTGAGCAAGCCACCATTGCGCGACGCGCCGATAGAGTCGCGGCAGCTCCCGCGGCGCCTCCTGCCGCAACTGATCGCGCAGTACGCCCGCAAACAGCGGGTGATAACGGTACCAGTGACAGTCCTGGTCTTGCGGCACGAGGAACAGATGGGCGCGCTCGACCTGCGCGAGCAACTCGGCGCTGTCCGTGCGGCCAAGCAATGTGTCGCACAACGGCGCACTCAATTCCTGCAGCACGCTGGTGCGCAGTAAAAAGTCACGTAACGTCTGGTTCTGGCGCGCGAGCACGTCTTCGACCAGGTAATCGGCAATGCCAGCGTCAGCACTGTCAAAGGTTTCGACAAAGGCGTGCGGATCGTCGCGGCCCTGCAGCGCGAGCGATACCAGCCATAGCGCGGCCGGCCAACCCTCGGTGCGCTGGTGCAAACGGCGAATATCCTCGTCGCGCAGCGCGAGCCCTCGCTGATGGCGAAAAAAGCCAGCCGTCTCGACCGGCGAGAAGCGCAACTGCGCGGTCTTGATCTCCACCAGCCGTCCGTGCGCGCGCAAGCGGCCCAGGCCCAGATTGGGCACGGTGCGCGAACCAATCACGAGTTGACCGCCTTCAGGCAACACTTCGACCAACTGGCGCACCAGCCCGAGCACGACCGGACTCTCGATCAACTCGAAATCGTCGAGAAACAACGCAAACGCGCCCTTGAAGGACGAGAGGTGTTCGGCCAAATCGGCCATCGTGCCCTCGCCACTGGCCGGAGCGCCGCGTCCATCGAGTGCGCGCGCCACGCCCGGATCAATCGCACCGAAGGCTTCGATCAGGTAACGCACAAACCGGTCGACGTCGTTGTCGACGCGATCGAGCGTGAGCCAGCCCGTGGCCGTCGCGCGATGATGCAGTTGCGCGTAGTACTGCAGCATCGCCGTGGTCTTCCCGAAGCCCGCGGGCCCATGCACCAATACCAGCGCGGCATCCTTGGCCGCGTGCATGAAGTCAACCACCCGCGTTCTAGGCACCGGACGAGGCGAACTCAGGCGCGGGTGTAACTTGGCCGTGGCGATCTGGCTTATCGGAGCCGCCGGGTGAGTCTGCAAGCCAGTGTTTCTCCTCGTTTGTTGGCAAGCACATTTTAGCGCCGCGTCTTCGCAAACGCAGCCTACCTGCTGTCCCCATCGGTCGATGAGGGGCCAGCGGCGCTGACGCGCAGCGCATCGGCGCCGTATTTTTCCAGCTTGGCGGCGCCGATGCCGCTGATGCCTTGCAAGTCGGCCAGCGTCTGCGGCGCGCGGGCGGCGATTGCCGCCAGGGTGGCGTCGTGGAAGATGACGTAGGCGGGCAGATCGTGGGCGCGCGCCACTTCGGCGCGCCAGGCCTTGAGGGCGGCAAAACGCTGCTGCGCGGCGGCGTCCAATTCAGCCGCCGCGAGCTTGGGCGCGGCGGCGCGGCTGCGGCGCTCGCGCTGGGCGCGGGGGACGCGCTCGGCCACGCTGGCCGCGCGCAGGCGGATGGGCTGCTCGCCCTTGAGGATGGGCCGCGCGGGCGCCAGCAGCTTGAGGGTGTTGAACGCCTGCGCGTCCACCTGCGCCGCGCCCAGCGCAATCAACTGGCGCAGCACGCCGCGCAATTGCGCCTCGCTGTAATCGGCGCCCAGGCCGAAGGTGGACAGGCGCTGGTGGCCGTGCTGCTC
>WRJY01000331.1 GCA_009778355.1 Desulfovibrionaceae bacterium
GCGTGAGCAGGTCGAAATCAAAGTTCTGCTCGCGCAGCGTCAGGCGCGCGCCCGACAGGCTGACCAGACTGGCCGTTTCGGGCTTGATCTTGGCCGAAACCTCGCGCAGCGCCAGCAGATTGCGCCCGGCAATGAGCTTGACCTCGCGCTCCTCGCGGATCAGCGCCAGCGACTGGTTGTAAATCGTCACCCCCACCGCCGCGCGGTCCTGTGCCTGACTGACGGTTTCCACCGGCTGCGCGGCGGCGCTGGCCGCAATCAGACCCAGAGGAAGGCACCACAGCAACGGGCGGCGGGCAGACAAACGAACAGAAAAGGCATTCATCGCAAAGACTCCATGAAAAGTTGGAATGGGTTGAAACGATTCGGGGAGTGAAAAGGGGTTAAATTCCTAGTTCGAGTGACTCACGGCGCGGCCACGGGCTGCCCCAGACCGCGCAGCACATCGCGCACCATCTGCGCGCGCTCCCTGGGTTCGGGCAGGGCTTTTTCGATGCGCAGTTTGTCGTTGCCGGCCAGTTTGATGTGGCGGTTCTTCTGGATCAGCCCGATGATGGCCATGGGGTCGATGGGCGGCTGGGGCTTGAAGGCGATCTGGATCGCGCCGGGCGCGGCGTCCACTTTCTGCACGCCATAGGGCTGCGAGAGCACGCGCAGGCGGTGTACGTCGATCAGAGTAGCGGCCTGCGGCGGCAGTTTGCCGAAGCGGTCGATGATTTCTTCCGCCAAGGCGTCGATTTGCCCGTCGGTTTTGGCGATGGCGAGCTTTTTGTAGAACGACAGGCGCAGATGCACGTCGCCGCAGTAGTCGCTGGGCAGCAGGGCGGGGGCGTGCAGGTTGATTTCGGTGGCGGCCTGCATGGGGCTGAGCAAGTCGGGCTCCTTGCCGGCCTTGAGCGAGCGCACCGCCTCGGCCAGCATTTCGTTGTAGAGCTGAAAGCCGATTTCCATCATGTTGCCGCTCTGGTTTTCGCCCAGCACTTCGCCGGCGCCGCGAATTTCCAGATCGTGCATGGCCAGATAAAAGCCGCTGCCCAGTTCTTCCATTTGCTGGATGGCTTCCAGGCGTTGCGCGGCTTGTTTGGTCAGGCCGTCCAGGTCGGGCACCAGCAGGTAGGCATAGGCCTGGTGGTGGCTGCGGCCCACGCGGCCGCGCAACTGGTGCAGTTGCGCCAGACCGAATTTGTCGGCGCGGCTGATGACGATGGTGTTGGCGCTGGGCACGTCGATGCCGGTTTCGATGATGGTCGAGCACAGCAGCAGGTTGCTGCGCTGGGCCACGAAGTCGCGCATCACGCGCTCCAGTTCGCGCTCGGGCATCTGGCCATGGGCGACGGCGATGCGCGCCTCGGGCAGCATGTCTTGCAGCTTCTGGCGACGGTTGTCGATGGTCTCGACCTCGTTGTGCAGAAAATAAACCTGCCCGCCGCGCTTCAACTCGCGCAGCACGGCTTCGCGGATGACGCCGCTGCCCTCGCTGCGCACGAAGGTCTTGATGGCCAGCCGGCGCTGCGGCGCGGTGGCGATGACGCTCAAATCGCGCAGCCCTTCCAGCGCCATGCCCAGGGTGCGCGGAATGGGCGTGGCGGTGAGGGTGAGCACATCGACTTCGGCGCGCAGCTTTTTCATGGCCTCCTTGTGGCGCACGCCGAAACGGTGCTCCTCGTCGATGATGAGCAGGCCCAGGTTCTTGAACTGCGTTTTCTCCGACAGCAGCTTGTGCGTGCCGACCACGATGTCCACGCCGCCGTCGGCAATGCCCTTCAGCGCGGCGCCGATCTCCCTGGCGCTGCGAAAGCGGCTCATCTCGGCCACCTTCACCGGCCACTTGGCGAAGCGGTCCACCAGCGTCTGGTAGTGCTGCTCGGCCAGCAACGTGGTGGGCGCGAGCAGGGCCGCCTGCTTGCCGTCCATCACGGCCAGGAAGGCGGCGCGCAGGGCCACTTCGGTCTTGCCGAAGCCGACGTCGCCGCACACCAGCCGGTCCATGGGGCGCGGCGAAATCATGTCCTGAATGACGGCGTGGATGGCCGCCTGCTGGTCGGCGGTTTCCTCGAAGCCGAAGCCGGCGGCGAACTGTTCGTAGTCCTGCGGGCTGTAGCGGAACGCATGGCCTTCGCGCGCGGCGCGGCGGGCGTGGATGTTGAGCAGCTCGGCGGCGGCGTCGCGCACCTGTTCGGCGGCCTTGCGCCTGGCCTTGTCCCACTGGCTGCCGCCCAGCCGGTGCAGCGGCGCTTCTTCGGCGCTGACGCCGGTGTAGCGGCCGATCAGGTGCAGTTGCGACACCGGCACGTACAGCGTGGCATCGCCCGCGTATTGCAGATGCAGCATCTCTTGCAGCGCGGGCGTGCCGTCGGGGTTTTTCTCGCCCAGGTCCAGGTTCACCAAGCCGCGATAGCGCCCGATGCCGTGCTGCGCGTGCACCACCGGGTCGCCCACGTTCAGCTCGCTCAGGTCCTTGATGAGCGCCTCGACATCGCTGACCTGCTCCTGCCTGCGGCGGCGGCGCTGGGTGGGGGCGGCGGCGAACAGTTCGGTTTCGGTGATGAAGTCGATGCCCGCCTGCATCCACGCGAAGCCCTGCGCCAGCGCGGCGGTGGCGATGCCGGTTTTTTCGCTGCTGGCCTGAAACTCCTCCAGCGAATCGAAGGCGGGCAGGTTCAGGCCCGAGGCGCGCAGAAAGTCCAGCAGGCTCTGCTGCCGGGCGTCGCTTTCGGCCAGCACCAGGGCGCGCTGGCCGCCGTCGCGCAAGTGCGCGCGCAGGCGGGCCAGCGGGTCGTCGGCGCCGCGCGCCACGGTCAGATCGGGCAGCTTCTGCGCGAAGGCGCTGTCGGCAACGTCGCTCGCGCCAGGGCGGATGACGATCTGCGCGTGCGCCCGGGCGGCGACGAAGAACTGCTCGGCGTCGAGAAACAGCGCCTCGGGCGGCAGCACGGGCCGGTCGGGATCGCCCTGGGCCAGACGCCAGCGTTCGCGCGTGTCCTGCGCGAACTGCTGGAACGCGGCTTGCAAGTCGCCGTGCAGTGCCAGCGTCAGGGACGAATCGGCCTTGCCGCCGCCGCTGTCCAGGTAGTCGAACACCGTGGCCGTGTCGTCGAAGAACAGCGGCAGGTAGTACTCGATGCCCGCCGTGGCGACGCCGTTGCCCATGTCCTTGTAGATGCGGCTGCGTGTGGGGTCGCCCTCCAGCAGTTCGCGCCAGCGCTGGCGGAACTTGGCGCGCGCCGCGTCGTGGGTAGGAAACTCGCGCCCCGGCAGCAGGCGCACTTCGGGCACGGGGTAGAGGCTGCGCTGGGTGTCGGGGTCGAAGCCGCGGATGGAGTCGATCTCGTCGTCGAACAGGTCCACCCGGTACGGCATGGGGCTGCCGGTGGGAAAGATGTCGATCAGCCCGCCGCGCACCGCGTATTCGCCCGGGCTGACCACCTGCGTGACGTGGGCGTAGCCGGCCAGGGTGAGTTGGGCCTTGAGCGCCGCCTCGTCGAGCTTTTGTCCCTGCTTGAAGTGAAACGTGGCGCCGGCCAGAAAAGAGGGCGGCGCCAGCCGGTACAGCGCCGTGGATGCGGGCACCAGCACCACGTCGGCGGCGCGCTGCCTGATGGCCCACAACGTGGCCAGCCGCTCGCTGATGAGGTCCTGGTGCGGCGAAAACGTGTCGTAGGGCAGCGTCTCCCAGTCGGGCAGCAGCGCCGTGCGCAGATTGGGCGCGAAGAAGGCCAGTTCGTCCAGCAGGCGGCGGGCATCGCCCGCGTCGGCGGTGACGATGGCCGTCAGGCGGGCGCAGCCGGCTTCGCGGCGCGCCAGTTGCGCCAGCAGCAACGCGTCCGCCGAACCGGGCGGACGCGGCAGGGCGTGGCGTTTGCCGGCAATCAGCTTGGGCAGGTCCATGACAAGGTGCAGTGCAGGGGCAACGACAAAAGCCCCAGGCCATGACGGACGAGGAGCGTCACCACGATTTTAGAAAGCCAGTCTGACGCGCCAGGAAAAGCCGCGGCGTTCAGGCTGGGTTCATGCTGGCGCTGCGAAGATGGCCGAAAACCGCTTACCGCGGTTTTCCAGAGGGAGATCGATCGTGTCAAGAACCAGACGCCCGGCGGCCCGCCGGTTTTTTGCGCTGCCGCTGGCGCTGGGCTGCTCCATCGCGCTGGCGCAGCCGGGCGATCCGGCTGCCGTCGAACTGGCGATGAGCGAGGCGCAGATGGCCAAGGCAAACATCCGGCTGGCGGCGCTGGCCGCCATCGGCGCCGATGGCGGCGGCAATGAACAGGCGCTGCACATTCCCGGCGCGGTGGCGCTGCCCATCGACGCCCAGGAAATCGTCAGCGTGCCGGTGGCCGGCATGGTGCAGACCATTTTGACGCCGCCCTCGCAGCCGGTGCGCGCCGGCCAGCCGCTGCTGCGCCTGTACAGCCCGCAACTGCTGCAATGGCAGCGCGAATTCGTCCAGGCCGCGGCACAGGACAAACTGGCGGCGGAAAAACTCAGGCGCGACACAGCCCTGTTCGCCGACGGCATCATCGCCGAAACCCGCTTGCAGGAGGCGCGCGGCAACGCCACGCAAAGCCGCGCGCTGGCCAGCGAAACGGCGCAGATGCTGCGGCTGGCGGGCATGAGCGAGAAGGCGATCCGGTCGCTGCGCGAGACCCAAACGCTGTCCGCCGTGCTGGAAGTGACGGCCCGAACCGGGGGCGCGGTGCTCGACTACAGCGTGGTTGCCGGCCAGCAGGTGGAGGCCGGCGCGGCGCTGGCCCGGCTGGCGCGGGATGCCCGCCTGGGCGTCGAACTCAACGCCTCCAGGCAGCAGGCGGCGCAGGCGCGGCCCGGCGACCGCATCCGCTTCGCGTCTTGCCCCGATGACCAGGCGCGGGTCATCGCGGTGTCGCCGCAAATCAGCGCCGGCAGCCAGACAGTGCTGATCCGCGGCCAGTTGCAGCAGCCCTCGACCTGCCTGAGCGCCAATCAGTACGTGGAAGCGACGCTGTACGCCGCGCGCGGCGCGGGCGAAAGCTGGGCAGTGCCTTCGGCGGCAATCGTCCGCCACGAAGGCGCGCACTGGGTCTTCGTGCGCACGGCCAGCGGTTTCACCGCGCTGCCGGTGGCGGCACTTTCTTCCGCCGACGGCCTGACACGCATTCGCCCGCAAGCGCCTGCCCAGCCGGGCGCGGCGGCGGCGCTCGCGCCCGGCGCGCGCATCGCCGTCTCCGGCGCCGCCGCGCTCAAGGGCGCGCTGCTGGGCATCGGGACGGAAGGCGCGCCGGCGCTCCCGGCGCAACCGCTAGGCGGGGGCCAGTGATGCTGCGGCGGCTGATCTCGCTGTCCCTGGCGCACCGCTTTCCGGTGCTGCTGCTGGTCATCGTGCTGGCGGCGGCGGGCGCGGCGGCGTTCCGCGCCTTGCCGATCGACGCCTTTCCCGACGTGGCCGGAACACAGGTCAAGGTCATCATGAAGGCGCCGGGCATGACGCCGGAAGAGGTGGAGATGCGCATCGTGCTGCCGATCGAGCAGGAACTACTCGGCATCCCGCGGCAGAAAGTGTTGCGCTCGCAGTCGAAATACGCGATTGCCGAAATCACCATCGACTTCACTGACGGCACCGACATGTACTGGGCGCGCCAGCAGGTGGCCGAGCGGCTGAACGGCGTGCAGGGCGATTTGCCGTCCACCGCTTCGGGCGGGCTGGCGCCGGCAACGACGCCGCTGGGCGAGCTGTTCATGTTCACCATCGAAGGGCCGCTGCCGTTGCAGGAAAAGCGCACCCTGCTGGACTGGACGATCCGCCCGCAGTTGCGCAGCCTGCCCGGCGTGGCCGACGTCAACGCGCTGGGCGGCGAGGTGAAAACCCTTGAAGTCGTTCCCGACCTCGCCGCGCTGGCGGCGCGCGGCATTACGCTGGCGCAGCTTCGCGCCGCCATCGAGGGCAACAACCGCAACGATGGCGCGGGGCGCATCGACCGCAACGAAGAAACGCTGCTGGTGCGCGGCCAGGGCAACATCCGGTCGATCGACGACCTGGCGGCCATCGTCGTCGCCGGCAAGGGCGGCCAGGCAACGCGCGTGGCCGATGTCGGCGCGGTGCGCACCGGCAGTCTCACCCGCTACGGCGCCGTGACCAAGGACGGCGCGGGCGAGACCGTCGAGGCGCTGGTGCTGGCGCTGCGCGGGGCCAATGCGCGGCAGGTGGTGCAGTCGGTGCGCGCCAAGCTGGCCGAGATACAGAAAACCCTGCCGCAAGGCGTCAGCATCGATGTCTTCTACGACCGGGGCGATCTGGTCGAGCGCGCCGTCGGCACCGTCGCCAAGGCGCTGGGCGAGGCGATTTTCCTGGTGCTGGCGTTGCTCTTTGTGTTTCTCGGCAATCTGCGCGCGGCGCTGGCCGTGGCCTGTATCCTGCCGCTGTCGGCCTGCGCCACCTTCATCCTGATGCGCTGGTTCGGCCTCACGGCCAACCTGATGTCGCTCGGCGGGCTGGCGATTGCCATCGGCCTGCTGGTGGACGCTGCGGTGGTGATCGTCGAGAACATCGAGGCGCACACCCAAGCGCGGCAGTGCCGCCCGCCGGCGTCCTGGCTGCACACCATCTACCGCGCCGCCTCCGACGTGGCCGTGCCGGTGGCCGCCGGCATCGCCATCATCGTCACCGTGTTCCTGCCGCTGCTGACGCTGGAAGGGCTGGAAGGCAAAATGTTCGCGCCGGTGGCGCTGACCATCGTCTTCGCGCTCGGCGCTTCGCTGGCGCTGTCGCTGACGGTGATTCCGGTGCTGGCGTCCTTCCTGCTCAAACAGCGGGCGCATCAGCCGCCCTGGCTGGCGCGCAGGATCGAAGCCCTCTACACGCCCTCGCTGGCCTGGGCGCTGGCCCGGCCCAGGCTGACGGTGGGCGCCGCCGCGGGCGCGCTGGCCGTGGCGCTGGCGCTGTTTCCGCTGATCGGCAAATCGTTCATGCCAACGCTGGACGAGGGCGACATCATCATGCAACTGGAAAAGCTGCCGTCGATCAACCTCGCGCAGTCGATCCGCATCGACCAGGACATTCAGCGGGAAGTGCTGGCGCGGGTGCCCGAAGTCAAGAGCATCGTCGCCCGCGCCGGCTCGGACGAACTGGGCATGGACCCGATGGGGCTCAACGAAACCGACAGCTTCCTCGTGTTGAAGCCCAGCGCCGAGTGGCGCAGCCCGGACAAGAACGCCATCGTCGATGCGCTGCGCGAGCTCGGGCGGGATTTCCCCGGCATCGACTTCAGCTTCACGCAGCCGATCGAAATGCGCACCTCCGAGATGCTCTCCGGCGTGCGCGGCGACCTGGCGGTAAAAATCCTCGGGCCGGATGCCGCCACGCTGTCCGCGCTGGCCGGGCAGATCGTCCGCGTGCTGGAAAAAATCCGCGGCAGCGAGGACGTCATCACGGTCAAGAACAGCGGCGTGCAGTACCTGCAAATCACCATCGACCGCCTGGCCGCCGGGCGGCTGGGCCTGAGCAGCGCGCAACTGCAAGGCGACTTGCGCGCGCTGATCGAAGGCAGCGGCATCGGCGTCGTCATCGAGCAAGGCCGCCGCCTGCCGCTGCAAATTCGCGGCAGCGATACCTTGCGCACTTCTCCGGAGTTGCTTACCCAGTTGCGTTTGCCGCTGGCCGATGGCCGCGTGATTCCAATCCGTGAAGTGGCCAACATCGAATTGGTCGATGGCCCGGTGAAGATCGAGCGCGAAAACGCCTCGCGCATGTCGGTGGTGCGCGCCAACGTGCGCGGGCGCGATCTGGCCGGCTTCGTTGACGAGGCCAGGGCCGCCGTCGATGGCGCGGTCAAGCTGCCCGACGGCTACCGCCTGGCCTGGGGCGGCCAGTTCGAGAACCAGCAGCGCGCCGCGGCGCGGCTGGCGGTGGTCGTTCCCATCGCGCTGGGCCTCATCTTCCTGCTGCTGTTTGCCACGCTCGGCAGCGTGCGGCAGGCCGCGCTGGTGTTCAGCAACATCCCGCTGGCGCTGATCGGCGGCATCTTCGCGCTGCTCGTCACCGGCGAATACCTGTCGGTGCCGGCCTCGGTCGGCTTCATTGCGCTGATGGGCATCGCGGTGCTCAACGGCCTGGTGATGGTGACTTGCTTCAACCAGTTGGCCGCCACCGGCATGAAGATCGGCGCCGTGGTCCGCGAAGGCGCGCGCCGCCGCCTGCGCCCGGTGCTGATGACCGCCAGCATCGCCGGCTTCGGCCTGATCCCGCTGCTGCTGGCAACGGGGCCGGGTTCGGAAGTCCAGCGCCCGCTGGCCATCGTCGTCATTGGCGGGCTGCTCAGCTCGACCTTTCTGACTCTGGTCGTCCTGCCGATTCTGTTCGAGCGTTTCGGACTGGAGAGCAAATCATGAACCCGAATTCCGAATACGACTGCGCCATGACGCTGGCGTTTCCGCTGGCGCTCGAAGAGCAGATCGTCGACTTTCTGCTCGACCACCCGCAATGGGTAAGCGGCTTTTCCCTGATCGACGCGCAAGGCATGGGACTCGGCGCGGGCCTGCGCAGCGCCATGGAAAAAGTCAAGGGCCGCGCGCGGCGGCGGCTGATGAGCCTTCTTTTGCACAGCCAGGACGTCGAGCCGCTGGTGGCCGCGCTGCGCGAGGAGTTCCACGCGCCGGACATGGCGTACTGGGTGCTGCCGCTGCTTGCGTTCGGGAGAATGGCATGAACCGCCTCCACGTCAGGCGGCTTGCGGCGCTGGTGCTGATGGCCGCCTGCTGCGCGCAAGCCGCTGCCGCCGAGGTTGCCGGCGGCTTTGCGGCCAGCTCCGCCTTCGGCTACCCCGCCGAATTGCCGCCGCAGGCGCTGGTGCGCCAGGCGCTGGAACGGCTGCCGGAGCTGGAAGCGGCGCGCGCCGGCATCCGCTGGTCCGCCGCCGAGCGGCAGCGCCTGGAAAGCGGGCCGCACGAATGGAGCCTGCGCGGCGAAACCGCCCAGCGCCGCACGCGCGGCGAAGGTCATTTCCGCGACCACGAAATCACCATCGAACGCCCGCTGCGCTGGTTCGGCAAGGCCGGCAAGGACGGGCAGATCGGGCAGCAAACCGTCGCGCTGGCCGAAGCCGCCCACGCCGACGTCTGGCATGAAGCGGGCCGGGCGCTGCTGGCCGCGTGGTTCGCGTGGCTGCGCGAGGAGCGCGCCGCAGGGCGCATCGCCGCACAGGCCGCGCTCAGCCAGCAGTGGCTGGACGGCATGGCAAAGCGTGTGCGCGCCGGCGAGTCGCCCAAAATGCAGTGGCTGCTGGCGCAAACCGAGCATGAGCGCCTGCTGGCCGTGCTGCAGCAGGCGGCGCAGCGGGCAGAACTGGCGCGCATCGCTCTGGAACAAAAATACCCCGGCCTGCCGCTGCCGGCGCATCCCGCCGATGCGCCCCTGCCCGAAGTTCCCGCCGCCGGCGCGCAGCAGGGCGATTGGGTTGCCCGTATCACCGCCGGCAACCATGAGGTCGAACAGGCCGCGGCGCAAACACGCCAGAAACAGCTTCAGGCCGAACGCAGCGCGCTCGACCGCAAGCCCGACCCCACGCTCGCGCTGCGCTACACCACCGAGCGCAGCGGCGCCGACCGGATGATTGGCGTCGCCGTCAGCATCCCGTTGCCGGGCCAGGCGCGCAGCGCCGCTTACGCGGGCGCGCTGGCGCAGCTCGACCAGGCCAGCCAGCAAGAACAGCAGGTGCGCGGCAAGGTCGAGCGCCAAGCGCGCCAGCTCGCCGCGCAGGCGCAGGCCGCGGCCATCAATGCCGCCGCCCAGGCGCGCATCAGCCAGCTGGCGCAAAGCAATGCCGCGCTGGTGGCCAAGGCCTACGCGCTGGGCGAATCGGCCTTCGCCGACACCCTGCTGGCCAACCGCCAGGCCCTCGAAGCCGCCCAGGTCTTCGAGGCCGCCCACATCGACGCCCTGGAACTGCACGCCCGCATCCTGCTCGACGCGCACCTGATCTGGGCTTTCGAGCGCGAGTGAAAGCTATGATTCCAATTCACCCATGACCCCCGCGCCCGCCCCGCCCCGCTGCTTTGCACTGCTGCCCTGCGCCGGCAGCGGTTCGCGCGCAGGCGGCGAGCAGCCCAAGCAGTACCGGCGCGTGGCCGGCGTGCCGATGGCGCAGCGCACGCTGGCGGCGTTTGCAAAGGTGCCGCGCATTGTCCGCACGCTGGTGGTGGTCGCGCCAGGCGACGGCATGTTGCAGCCGCCAGAGGCTTGCTTTTCAATTGCCGGCTGCGGCGGCGCGACGCGCGCGCACAGCGTATTCAACGGCCTGAACGTCTTGCTGGCGCAAGGCGCGGCAACCGATGACTGGGTGCTGGTGCACGATGCCGCCCGCTGCCTGATTACCCCGGCGCTGATCGACGCGCTGATCGACGCCTGCCTGCCCGACCCCGTGGGCGGCCTGCTGGCGCTGCCGCTGGCCGACACGCTGAAAGCCGTCGCCAGCGATGGCCGCGTGGCCGCCACCGTCGATCGCGCCGGCAAATGGCTGGCGCAGACGCCGCAGATGTTCCGCATCGGGCTGCTGCATTCGGCGCTGGCCGCGCGCGCCGCCACCGGCTTTGCCGGCATCACCGACGAGGCCAGCGCCATCGAGGCCGCCGGCCATAGGCCGCTGCTGGTGCGCGGCAGCGCGCGCAATTTCAAGCTGACTTACCCGGAAGACTTCACACTGGCCGAGGCCGTGCTGGCAGGCTGCGACGACACATGACGACACAAGCAAACTCCGCGCCCCCGCCCTGGCGCATCGGCGAAGGCTGGGACGTGCACGCCCTGGCGCCCGGCAGGCCGCTGGTGATCGGCGGCGTGCGCATTGCCCACACGCACGGGCTGCTGGGGCACTCCGACGCCGACGTGCTGCTGCACGCCATCACCGACGCGCTGCTGGGCGCTGCCGCGCTGGGCGACATCGGGCGGCACTTTCCCGACACCGACGCGCGGCTGGCCGGGGCCGATTCGGCGGCGCTGCTGGCCGAGGCCGCGCGCCGCGTGGGCGCGGCGGGCTGGCGCGTGGGCAATGTGGACGCCACCGTGATTGCGCAGGCGCCCAGGCTGGCGCCGCACATCCCGGCCATGACGGCGCGCATCGCCGAAGCGCTGGGCGTCGGCGCGGCGCAAGTCAACGTCAAGGCCAAGACCGCCGAGCACCTGGGGCCGGTGGGGCAAGGCGCCGGCATCGAAGCGCGGGCCGTGACGCTGCTGTTCAGGTAGTTACACTGCCACATTTCACAACCTTCTTTTGAACAAGGGGCCGCGCATGACCGACGCACAATCAAGCTGGACCGATGCCGATCAGGTGGCGGTCGATGTGCCAACCACCGTTGAAGTGTCCGAGTCGCCAACCACCACGGTGAAGGTTTTGCTGCCGGCCACCGTCGAGGCCATGGCGTCGGACCGCCCCGCCAACTTCGTGCTGCACACCAGCGCCTCGGAGATATCGCAACAGGCGCGCGAGGGCGACGATCTGGTGCTCACCATGGTCAACGGCGGCGTGGTGCGGATCAATGGTTTTTTCGCCCACGGCGAGGAATTCAACCACCTGACCTTCGTTGCTGGCGACCAGGTCCAGCAAGCCGATGTCCCGGCTGCCACCGCCCCGGCGGAAAGCGGCGAGCACGCGGCGCAGGCAACCGCCGCCACGCCAGCCACGCCGTGGCTGGCCGATGTGGATCAGTTCCTGCACGAGGCGGTGCCCAGCCTCGGCACACAAGCCGCCGGCGATGAAGACGCGCACGACTATGGCTCGCTGCTGTACGTGTTGGGGGCGCTGGCCGTTGGCGGACTGGGGGTGGGCTCCATAAACAACGGCTCGAAGCACGACGACGCCGCTCCAGCCGCTGCTGAAAGCCGGGCCGACGCCACGGACACGCCGGCCACCCAACCCGCCGGCGCTGATTCACCCTCTGCGGCCGGACAAAACGGCAGCGAGTCCAGCGACGCCTTATCGACCGTTGTCCTGACGGCTGGGCAAAACCATGCCGGCTCGACGAATGGCGGCGGCGGCAACGACACCTTCAATCTGCAAGCCGGCGACGGCCACGTCAAGCTGGTCTATGAACTGCTGGACCCGGCCGACCCCACCGGCGGCAACGGCAGCGGCGTGGCCAACGGCTTTCATGTCGGCAACGTCAACAGCGATGCCGATGCCGACCTCATCGACCTGTCGCAGTTGCTGGCGCCCGCTTCCAGCAGCAACCTCGGCGACTATCTCAGCGTGACGATCAGCGGCGCGGACACCGTGATCGCCGTCGATCTGACGGGCAGTGGCAATGCGTTCACGCCGCTGCTGACGCTGACCAATGTCCACACCACGCTGGACGAACTGACGGCCAACCAGCAGATCGTGGCGTAGCGCCCTGATTTTTCTTCCCGGCGCCTTGCCGGGAGGGCTGGACTTCACGCGGACTTCACACAAGGCACGGCGCGTCCGTGCGGATTTCTTGCCGGCTTCGCGCCGGTTTCATTGCTGCTTCGAGGGCGGCTTGCACAGTGGCGCTCATGCGGTGGCCGTCTGGGCGAGGGCCGGCGCCGCAAGCCGACAAGCCCCTGCCGCCAAGCCATGAAAAGGATCCGCACCATGCGCGCCGCCGATGTGTTGATTGATTTGCTGACCGATGCCGCCTGCCAGAAAAACGCCGGGCTGCCCGGCGTTTCCCCGCTTCCCCCGGAGCGATCAGAACCCGCCTGCCTCTTGCGCGCAGCACCCGTGCGCCGGGCGTTGCGCCTGGGCCGCCGCGCCGGCTTGGCGGCGCATCGCGCGGCCTGGTATTCGGCGCTGACCGCGTTGGCGCTGCTGGCCCCGCCCACGCGCGCCCAAACCGAGGATGCCGCGCCCAAGGCCGAAAGCCCGTACTTTTTCGTCAAGGGCGCGCAGTCAGGCGTGGATGCGCTGCCGCTCAAGAGCACCGATGTCAAGGTGGACATCAGCGGCGTCATCGCCGACGTGGTGGTCACCCAGCGCTACAAGAACGAGGGCGCGCTGCCGATCGAGGCCCAATACATCTTCCCCGGCTCGACGCAGGCGGCGGTCAATGGCCTGAACGTGCGCGTGGGCGAGCGCCTGGTGGCGGCGCAAATTCGCGAAAAGCAACAGGCCCGCATCGAATACGACGCCGCCAAGAAGCAAGGCCAAACCGCGGCCCTGCTGGAGCAGCACCGCCCCAACGTGTTCCAGATGAACGTCGCCAACATCCTGCCGGGCGACGACGTGCAGGTGGAGTTGCGCTACAACGAACTGCTGGTGCCCACCGAAGGCAATTACCAGTTCGTGTTCCCGACCGTGGTCGGGCCGCGCTATGCAGGGACGGCGTTCGATGCGCCCAGCGCCGCCGCCAGCGGCCAGCCGCCGGCGCACGGGCAGGCGTTTCCGGCCCAGCCGGTGCTGCACGCGGGCGAGTCAAACCCCGCCGCCTTCAACCTGAAGGTGAACCTGGTCAGCCCGATCGGCATTCAGGAAATCCGCTCGCCCAGCCACGCCATCGACACGCAGATGGACGCCGGCGGCGCGGCCAGGCGCGCCAGCGTGCAACTGGCCGGCAGCGCATCGCGCGGCGTGAATCAAGCGGGCAACCGCGACTTCATCCTCGACTACCGGCTGGCCGGCAACGCCATCGAGTCCGGCGTGCTCTTGCAGCGCGGCGACAAGGAGAACTTCTTCCTCGCCATGGTGCAGCCGCCCAAGGCCGCGCCGCAGGCGGCCATCACGCCGCGCGAATACATCTTCGTGATGGACATCTCGGGGTCGATGCACGGCTTTCCGCTCGACACCGGCAAGGCGCTGCTGCGTCAGTTGCTCGGCAATCTGCGCGCCAGCGACACCTTCAACGTACTGCTGTTTTCGGGCAGCAACCGCTTCTTGTCGCCGCGCTCGGTGCCGGTCACGCCGGCCAACATCGCCGCCGCCATCCGCACCATCGAGCAAATGGGCGGCAGCGGCTCGACCGAACTGCTGCCGGCGCTGCGCCGCGTGTATGCCGAACCGAAGTCGCCCGATTTCTCGCGCACCGTGGTGGTCATAACCGACGGCTACGTCACCGTGGAGAGCGAAGCCTTTGCGCTGGTGCGCCAGCACTTGGGGCAGGCCAACGTGTTCGCCTTCGGCATCGGCTCGTCGGTCAACCGGCACCTGATGGAAGGGCTGGCGCGCGCCGGCATGGGCGAGCCATTCATCGTCACCCAGCCCGGCGAGGCCCCGGCACAGGCCGAGCGATTCCGCCGCCTGATCGCCTCGCCCGTGCTCACCAATGTGACGGCGCGTTTCGAGGGTCTGGATGTTTACGACGTGCAGCCGCCGCAGTTGCCCGACGTGCTGGCCGAGCGTCCGGTGATCGTGTTCGGCAAGTGGCGCGAGCCGGCGGCGGGCGGGCAACCCCGGCTGCTGGTCGAAGGCCGCGCCGCCAGCGGCCCTTATCAACAGACGCTGCCGATCGAACTGCGCAAGGCCGACGCCGGCGGCAGCGCCGCGCTGCGCTACCTGTGGGCGCGCCACCGCATCGCCGCCCTGAGCGACGAAGAGGCATTGACCGGCGGCGACGCGCAGAAGGCCGCCATCACCCGCCTGGGGCTGGACTACAGCCTGCTCACCCAATACACCAGCTTCATCGCCGTGAACAAGGTAGTGCGCAACCCCGGCGGCCAGAACGCCGCCGCCAACCAGCCCAGCCCCATGCCCGAAGGCGTCAGCGACCGCGCCGTGAGCGAGGCCAGCGCGCTCGGCGCGGCGGTGTCCAGCACGCCCGAACCCGCCGCCTGTGCCGCGATGCTGGTGGTACTGGCCGTGGTCGGCGCGCAAGTGGCGCGGCGGCGCGGGCGCGGCGTTTTTGCCGGTTGAGTTGCGCTTGCCATCGACGAGGTGAACCATGCAACCGTCCCTGCTGCTGCGCCAGCCGCTGACCTTGAGCGCCGCCATGCGCATCGACCGCGCGCCGGCCTGGTGCTGGATCGCGCTGCAAACCGCCGCCCTGTGGCCCGCCTGGCGCTGGATGGCCGCGCGCGTGGCCGACGGCTCCGACGACCCGCTGGGCCTGCTGGCGCTGGCCGCGCTCGGCGTTCTGCTGTGGTCGGCGCGCGAGCAGTTGCGCTGCGCGCCACGCCTGCCCTGGCTGGCGGCGGCGCTGGCCGGCACGCTGGCGGCCAGCGCGCTGCACGGATCGGTATCGCCGCTGGCCGCCAGCCTGCTGGCCGTCGTTGCCTGGGCCTGCGGTCTGCTGGCCTTTCTGCCCGCCGCGCGGCGCGGCGCCATGCGCACGCGCGGCGGCGTGCTGTGGCCTGCGCCGCACCACGCCATTGCCGCCGCGCCGGTGCTGGCGCTGGCAGTGCTGGCGCTGCCGCTGATCGCCTCGTTGCAGTTTTACGCCGGCTATCCGCTGCGCGTGCTGACCGCCGAGGCCAGCCGTTGGCTGCTGGCCGCCGCGTTCGCGGTGCAACGCGAAGGCAGCAGCCTGCTGGTCGATGGACGGCTGATCGTCGTTGACGCGCCCTGCTCCGGCGTGCAGATGGCCTGGGCTGGCTACTTCACCGCCTGCGCGGTGGCGCTGCTCAAGGGCCGCGCCAACCGCGCCTTTTTGCTGCGCCTGCCGCTGGTGGGCCTGACGGTGCTGGCCGGCAACGTGCTGCGCAACACCGCTCTGGTGGCGCTGGAAGCCGGCGGGCGCGCCGCCGGCGCGCTGGCGCACCAAGCGATTGGCCTGATCGTGCTGGCGGCGGTGTGCGGCGCCGTGGCCTGGGTGATGAGCCGCCCCGATGCCATCGAATGACCGGAGGTTGACATGATCCCCAACACCTTCCAGAACCGCGTGCTGGGCAAGAGCCTGTTCGGCGCCGCCATGCTGGCTTGCGCGCTGTGGGGGGCTTTCAGCGCCGGCGCGCGCGACGGGGCCTTCGCGCCCGCCGCCATCGTCCCCGCCACCGCCGAACTGCCGCGCCACTGGCAGGGCGCGGCGGTGCGTCCGCTGGCGCTGTCGGCGGTCGAGCAGCGGTTTGCCGACCGCTTTCCGGGGCGCATCACGCGCCTGACCGATGGCCGCCAGATCGTGGTGCTGCGCGACGTCACCGCCCCCACGCGCATGTTGCACCCGGCGGCGGACTGCTACCGCGCATTGGGCTACCGCATCGAGAGCGAACGGCTCGAGCGCACGGCGGCTGGCGCTGCCGCACCGGTTCAACGCTGCTTCATCGCCCGCAAGAGTGACACGGCGCTGCGCGTGTGCGAGCAGATCGAGGACGCGCGCGGCCAGCACTTTGCCGACGCCTCGGCCTGGTACTGGGCGGCGGCAATGGGGCAATCGAGCGGCCCCTGGCGCGCCGTCACCATCACCCGCCCGCTGAATTCGGATCCAGTATGAACGGGCTTGCCATGCACGCCGCCGCGCCATCGCGCCGCGCCCTTGCACGCGGCATCCTCGCGCGCCGCGCCATCGCCCGCCGCCTGCTGCTCGCTCTGGGCTGGGCGCTGATCGTTCTCGCCCTGCTGCTGGGCGCGCTGTGGGCCACACTGCGCGCCGCGCTGGCGCCGCAAGCGGGCGAATGGGCCACCGAAATCGGGCGCGGCCCCTTCAAGCTGCAAGCCAGCGTGCCGCAACTCGTGTGGCTGGCCACCACACCGTGGATCGGCCCGGCGCTGAACGGCGCGCGCGTGTCCAGCCGCGCCGGCCCCATCACGCTGGGCTGGGCAAGCGCCGGCGCCGGCTACCCCAAGCCGGTGCTGACCTTGCGCTGCGAACCCTGCGCCCTGCCGCTGCCTGCCGCGCTGGGGCAGGAGAGCCTCACGGCGCCGGCGCTACGGCTGGCACTGTCGCGCGACCAGGTGCAAAACCTGCGCGGCACGCTGCTGCTGGAGGCTATTTCGCCACAGGGCGAACGCGCGGCCATCGAGGCCCAATGGCAGGCGCGCCGCCACGGCCCCGGCTGGGACGTGACGATGCACTGGCCCGAAGCGCCCGCCCGCCACTGGCTGGCGCTGCTGGCGCCCGATCTGCCCGAACTGCGCGTGGCCCGCATCGAAGGCGGCGTGTCGGCCAGCGCCCGGCTGCAATGGCCCGCGGGCCAGTTCGAGTTGACGCCGCAAGCGCTCGGCCTGGCGGTCAGCGGCTTGGGCACCGAATCGTGGGCGCACGCCCAATCGTCCTGCGGCCCGCAGCGCACGCTGGATGCCAACGGCTGGCTGGCGCGCGCCGTGCTGGCCGCCGAGGACCAGCGTTTTTACGAACACCCCGGCTACGACCTGAACGAAATGCTGGCCTCGCTGGCCGCCAACCAGCAACATGCGGCCATCCAGCGCGGCGGCAGCACCTTGACGCAACAAGTCGCCAAGCTGATGGCGGCGGGTGACGAACGCACCCTGCGCCGCAAGCTGCGCGAGTTGCTGTACGCGGTGGAAATCGAGCAAACCCTGGGCAAGGCCCGCATCTTGCAGCTTTACCTGAACCAGGCCCCCTGGGGCCGCGCCGCCGACGGGCGGCTGGTGTGCGGCGCCGACGCCGCCGCCCGCCATTACTTCGGCGTGCCCGCCCAGCGCCTGAACGCGCGCCAGGCCGTTACCCTGGCCGCCATGCTGCACAACCCCGACCGCGAGGCCTGGCGCTGGGCCAGCGAAGGCAGCGTCAGCCCCGCGCGCCTGACTTGGGTGGCCGAACAAATCCGCGGCGTGCCCGTGCGCCAGCGCCGCGCTCTGGCGAACAGGCTGCGGGCCGAACTGCGCCCCGAACCGGCATTGCCCGCCGCGCCCGCCAGCGCGCCAGATGCGCCGGGAACTGTCGTGACGGCGGAGGCGGGCAAATCAGAGTGCCTGGCACGCTGATCTCGGCGCTGGCGAGCGCGCTCAACTGCCGTTTTCAGGTTGAATCAAAATCGCCTTATTGCCCTTGGCTGCGCCGCGCTGCCGTCTGCATGGCCTTGGCGATGCCGCGCAGAATGTGGATTTCTTCCTGCGTGGGCTGTGCCCGGTTGAACAGTTGGGCCAGCCGGGGCATCAGTTTCTTGGGCGCGGCGGGATCCAGAAAGCCGATGCCGGTCAGCGCCTGCTGCCAGTGCGCCAACATGCCGGCGACCTGCGCCGCGTCGGCGTGGCGTGGCGGCGCCGTGGCGGGCCGCGCGTCGAAGCCGCCGAAGCGCCGTGTCAGCGCCTGCCGCCATTCGTAGGCGATGAGCTGCACCGCCGCCGCCAGGTTGAGCGAGCCGTAGGCCGGATTGGTTGGGATGCTCAAGGCCACGTGGCAGCGGTACACGTCCTCGTTTTTCATGCCGTAACGTTCGCAGCCGAACACAAAGGCCACGCCCTGCGGCTGGTCGAACGCGAGAGCGGGCCGCGCGCCGGGCGCATCGGGCGCGCGATCGAGCAGCCATTCGAAATGTTCGCGCGGCGCGCGTGTGGGCGGGCCGAAGTCGCGCGGCGTCATGGCCGTGGCACACACGTGGGTCATGCCGTGCAGCGCATCGTCGAGCGTCGGCGCGACGCGCGCACGCGCCAGCACATCGCCGGCGCCACTGGCGCGCTCGATGGCCTCGGGGCGGTCCAGCACGTCGGGCCAACGCGGGGCCACCAGCGCCAGATCGTCGAACCCCATCACCTTCAGCGCCCGCGCCGCCGCGCCCACGTTGCCGGCGTGGCTGGTTTCGATCAGGACGAAGCGGGTGCGGGGAATGAGCATGGGACACTGTACGGCGCGCATGGCGGCCAGGGTGGTTGGGCAGGGCGGTATGTCGCGAGTGCGAACGAGCGTGCGTGGAGCGTGAGAGCCGGTCTGCATGTCGCATCCCGGCCGCAACCCGCCTTCGACGCGATGGCCTTCAGTATCCATCATGCTTCCAAAAACCGCCGGCATCATCGGCCAGCCGCTGCGGGAAACTCACACCGTTCAAGCCCCGACGGCGACCCGGACCGCATCAAGCCATCGCGGTGCCCGGCTTCATCAGGGAGCAGTGCGGTTGATGCCCGCGGCGGTTCAGCGGCGGGCCTGCCATGCCTGGGCGGCGGCGCAAGCCAGCGCCAGCGCCGCGTAGGTTGCCATTTTGCCGTCACGCCCGGTCAGCGCCAGGCCAGCCAGCAGCACTGCCGCGCCCACCATGAAATTGACGGCCAGCCGGCGCAGCATCACGCGCGCTGGCGGCATGGGCCGGTCGAACAACGGCGCCAGCGCCGTCAGCGCGGCGGCGACGAACAGCGCCGGCGCCAACAAGCCCGCGACGTGCCAGACCAAGCCAACGAAGTCCATGTATGTGTGCCGTTGATCGGGAAAACCGCCGGCTCCTGCCCGAAACAAGACTGAATTTTATAATTTGCTCTTTATGACCGTCTGGGCATTGGGACTGAACCACAACACCGCGCCGCTGGATCTGCGCGGGCGTTTTTCGTTCGCGCTCGACCAGATCGCGCCGGCGTTGCAGGGCTTGCGCACCTCGCACGCGCGCCACGCCGAGGCGGCCATTCTCTCCACCTGCAACCGCACCGAGGTGTATTGCGCGTCGGACGACCCGCAGGTCGATCACACCCTGGGCTGGCTGGCGCACGCCGGCGGCGTGCCGCCCGCCGCGCTGCGCGAGCACACCTACCTGCTGCAAGACGGCCAAGCCGCGCGCCACGCCTTCCGCGTCGCCAGCGGCCTGGACAGCATGGTGCTGGGCGAGCCGCAGATTCTGGGCCAGATGAAAAGCGCCGTGCGCGCCGCCGAGGAAGCGGGCGCGCTGGGCCGCACGCTCAACCAGTTGTTCCAGCGCAGCTTCGCCGTTGCCAAGCAGGTACGCACCTCCACCGAAATCGGCGCGCACTCCATCAGCATGGCCGCCGCCGCCGTGCGGCTGGCGGGCAACCTGTTCGAGGACCTGAGCCAGATCAGGCTGCTGCTGGTCGGCGCCGGCGAAATGATCGAACTGGCCGCCACGCACTTCGCGGCCAGGGGCCCGGCGGCCATCGCCATCGCCAACCGCACGCTGGAGCGCGGCGAGAAGCTGGCGGGCCGTTTCGGCGGCGAAGTCATGCGCCTGGCCGACCTGCCCGAGCGCCTGCACGAGTTCGACGCCGTGGTCAGTTGCACCGCCAGCGCCCTGCCCATCATCGGCCTGGGCGCGGTCGAGCGGGCGCTGAAAAAACGCCGCCACCGCCCCATCTTCATGGTCGATCTGGCCGTGCCGCGCGACATCGAGCCTGAAGTCCGGCAACTGGCCGACGTCTATCTGTACACCGTGGACGACCTGGCCCAGGCCGTCCAGACCGGCCAGGCCAACCGGCAGGCCGCCGTCGCGCAGGCCGAGGTCATCATCGATGCCGGCGTGCAAAGCTTCATGCACTGGATGGACCAGCGCGACCCCTCCGCCGGCATGGTGCCGCTGATCCGCCGGCTCAACGCCCAGGCCGACGAATGGAACGCCCTCGAACTGGCCCGCGCCCGCAAACGCATTGCCAGGGGCGAAGACGTGGACGCGGTGCTGCAAGCCCTCTCGCGCGGGCTGTCGCGCAAGATGCTGCACGGCGCCATGGCCGAGCTGCACGCCGCCGACGGCGCCCACCGCGACCAAACCGCCCAAGCCGTCACCAAGCTGTTCCTGCGCGGATCGAGCGGACGGCGGCGCCCGTCCTGACCTTGCGGGCCGCGAGCGGCGCGGTCTTTTCCACAACTTTGCAGTGGAGACGCACACGTCCTTGCCAGCCGCGCCCGGCGTGTATAGTCCTGCACCCTGGTGTCAACCCCCCCTCTTGTTTGGAGCGATCCATGACCATGATCTCCGCCGGCCAGCCTGCCCGCCCCGCCGCGTCGCCCGCCCGCCGCGATGCCGCCTGGCTGGAGGCGCACTGGATGCCCTTTACCGGCAACCGTCAGTTCAAACGCGAGCCGCGCCTGATCGTGGCCGCGCAGGGCGCCTATTTCACCGACGCCGATGGCCGCCAGGTGTTCGATGGCCTGTCGGGCCTGTGGTGCACCGGCCTGGGCCATGGCCGGCGCGAAATTGCCGAGGCGGTGGGCCGGCAGGCCGCGCTGCTGGACTACGCGCCGGCGTTCCAGTTCGGCCACCCGCTGTCGTTTGAACTGGCCAACCGCATCAAGGCGCTCACGCCCGAGGGGCTGGATCACGTGTTCTTCTGCTCCAGCGGCTCCGAGGCCGCCGACACGGCGCTGAAAATGGCGCGCGCCTACTGGCGGCTCAAGGGGCAGGGCGGCAAGACGCGCCTGATCGGCCGCGAGAAGGGCTACCACGGCGTCAACTACGGCGGCATTTCGGTCGGCGGCATGGTCGGCAATCGCAAACTCTACGGACAGGGCATAGAGGCCGACCACTTGCCGCACACCCAGCCGGGCGCGGGCACTTTCGCCAAGGGCCAGCCGGTTGAAGGCGGACGGCAACTGGCCGACCGGCTGCTCGATTTGATTGCCCTGCACGACGCCAGCAACATCGCCGCCGTGATTGTCGAGCCGTTCTCCGGCTCGGGCGGCGTGGTGATTCCGCCCGTGGGCTACCTGCAGCGCCTGCGCGAAATCTGCACTCAGCACGGCATTTTGCTGATCTTCGACGAAGTCATCACCGGCTTTGGCCGCTGCGGCGCCATGACCGGGGCGGCGGCCTTCGGCATCACGCCCGACATCATGACCTTTGCCAAGCAGGTGACCAACGGCGCGCAGCCGCTGGGCGGCGTGGTGGCCGGCAAGGCCATCCACGACACCTTCATGGCCGCCGGCGGGCCGGACTACATGCTGGAGTTCGCTCACGGCTACACCTACTCGGCCCACCCGGTGGCCTGCGCCGCCGCCCTGGCCGCGCTGGATTTGCTGGATCAGGAAGACGGCCCAGGCCGCGCGCGCGCCCTCAGCGCCCATTTCGAGGCCGCCGTCCACAGCCTGAAAGGCTGCAAGCACGTGCTCGACATCCGCAACTACGGCCTGGCCGCCGGCTTGAGCATCGAGCCCGTGGCGGGCGACGCGGCCCGGCGGCCCTACGAAATCGCCATGGCTTGCTGGAACAAGGGCTTTTACGTGCGCTACGGCGGCGACACCATTCAACTGGCGCCGCCCTTCATCAGCGAAAAAGCCGAGATCGACCGCATGGTGAACGCGCTGGGCGATGCGCTGGCCGAGGTGGCTTGACGCCAGTTGGCGTTTGTTCAGGACAAGCGCCGTCCGGATTGAGCCTGCCCTGACGCCAGACCAGCGGCGTCATGCCATGCTGCGGTGCGACAATAGGCGCCCTACATGAGTACTTCCTATACCGATCTCGCGCTGGCCGACCCGCTCAAGCGCGCCGTGGCCGACATGGGCTACGAAACCATGACGCCCATTCAGGCGCAGGCCATTCCCGTGGT
>WRJY01000332.1 GCA_009778355.1 Desulfovibrionaceae bacterium
CGATGCGCTGCGCATGGCGTGGTTTGGCCGCCGTCCCGGGCCTGGGCTGATCTTTCACAGCGACACCGTGGCAGCCAGTATTGCAGCCACGAGTTTCAGGCGCTGCTCAAGCAGCAGGGCATGCGCAGTTCAATGAGCCGCAAGGGCAACGGCTGGGACAACGCCGTTACCGAGAGTCTGTGGGGATCGTTGAAGGTAGCGCGGCTGCACGGCAGGCGCTTTGAGACACGCCGCCAGGCGATGGATGAGGTGATCGACTGGTTGAGCTTTTACAACTACCGCCGGCTGCACTCGAGGCTGGGCTACGTCAGTCCGATGCAGTACGAACGGGCATGGCACGCCGCCCAGCAAAGGCGAGCAGCATAATGGCCTTGGCTATGGGATGCGGAAATCGAGGGCAAGGTCAGCCGCCAACTCATTCCGATTGTGGCCCAACGCGGGCCCGCTGAGATCGTAAGCAGGCCCTAAAACGGCCTGCCCGCGTAGGGCATGGATGCCGTCAAGCCGCCGTCCACCGGGAAGGCCTGGCCGTTGACGTAGGAGGCTTCGTCGCTGGCCAGGAAAAGGCCCATGGCGGCCAACTCGTGCGGCTGGCCGGCGCGCTTGAGGGGGTTGAGCTGGCCGATCTTGCCGGCGGTGCCGCGTTCTTTGGCTTGGTCGAAAACTGCTTTGGTCATGCCGGTTTCGATCAGGCCGGGGCAGATGGCGTTGATGCGCACGCCGGTGCCTGACAGCGAATAGGCCGCCGTTTGCACCAGGCTGATGACGCCGGCCTTGCTGGCGGCGTAGGGGTGGCCGCTGGCGCCGGCCTTCAGCCCGGCGACCGACGCGGTGCAGATGATCGAACCCGATTGCTGCCGGATCATGTGCCGGCTGGCGTGCTTGACTACCAGAAAGGTGCCGATCAGGTTGACGCGCAGCACCTCCTGCCAGTGTTCCACGCTTTGTTCGGCCATCGGCAGCAGTCCGCCGCTGATGCCGGCGTTGGCCCAGATCGCGTCGAGCCGGCCCTGCGTTTGCACGGCTTTGTCGATGAAGGCGGCCACGTCCGGCTCGCTGCCGGTATCGGCGAGCACGGCTTCGGCGGCGCCGCCGGCCTGCCGGATTTCTTCCACGGTGGCCTTGACGCCATCGGCGCGGTCAACGGCGATCAGACTGGCGCCTTCTCTGGCGAACAGCAACGCAGCCGCGCGCCCGATGCCGCTTGCCGCGCCGGTGATGATGACGGATTTGCCTTGCAGACGGCCCATGTCGTTCTCCTCTTTGGTTGGCCAATGCCATGATAACGTGCGCGCGGCGGGCCGCCTGTCGTGTGGGCGTCATCCCCGGCGCTGGCGGGCCGCTATGTTTGTTGTAGCATTGCGCATGGACTCCGGCCCGCGTATCCGTGGCGAGCGCCACGCAGGGCCTTGGCGCTGCTGGGCACGCTGGGGCTGTTTTCGATCGACACTTGCGTGCCGGCGTTTTCGGCCATCGGCGCGGCGGCGGGCGCGACGCCGCTGCAATTGCAGCAGACTTTTTCGGCCTATCTGTTCGGCTTTGCCTTCATGAATTTGTTTCATGGCGCGCTGCCGGCCAGCTTTGGCCGCCGGCCCGTGGTGCTGTGCGAGTTGGCGGCGTTTACGCTGGCATCGGCGGGCTGCGCGTTGTCGTAGACCATCGGCCAGTTGATCTTTTTCCGCGCGTTGCAGGTGTGCGCATCATGCTGGCGGTGTCGGCGCTCAACGTTGCCGCCAACGCGGTGCTGGCGCCCAACGTCTGGTGGTCGCTGTGGCCGATTGCCATTTGCGCCTACGGCTGGGCGATGATGGCGCTGGTGGTGACGTTGCTGGCGCTGGACTTGCACCCCGCGCGCGCGGCATGGCCTCGTCGCTGCAAGCGGTGGTGGGATCGGCCTCCAACGGCGTGGTGGCGGGCGTGGGGGCGCCGCTGGTGATGCATTCGGCCATCGGGCTTGGCCCTGGCCTCGGCGGCCTTCATGGCTGTGGGTCTGCTGGCTTGGAGCTTGCTGCGCCGGCACTGGCCGCAGCTTGGCTGAAAACGGCAGCTTGTATGGAACAGGGCAAGACGCTGCCGAAACCTGGAGATGGACAGACCAGAGGCGGGTTCTGGCTCTCGGGCGTTTCTGCCGCCGGCTGCGTTGGCGTGGCGGCGCTGTCGTCGTGGGCGGCAAGCGTGGCCGGGTCGCCGTCCGGGCTTGCGGTGGCGAGCGCGGGTGAATCGGGGCTGGCGGCGGTGTCTGCCGCGATGTCCGCCGCGGCTGGCTCGCCGGTCAGCACGCGGCGCGCGCCGTTGAAGCGCGACTGCCAGTAGCGGATATTCATGTTCTCGATGACGACGTGCAAGCCGGTGCGCGGCGAATGAATGAACCTGCCCTCGCCGATGTAGATGCCGACGTGGCTGTAGCCGCGGCGCCGGGTGTTGAAGAACACCAGATCGCCCGGCTCGATCTCGCGCTTGTCGATTTTGGCGCCGGCCATGGCCTGGTCGGCGGCGCGGCGCGGCAGAACCTGCCCCGTTGTTTGCTGGAACATGGCGCGCACGAAACCGCTGCAATCGAAGCCGGTTTCAGCCGACGTGCCGCCCCAGCGGTAGGGCACGCCCAGCGAGCCGATGGCGGTGATGACCAGTTCGGCGGCGCGGTCGGTGGCGTGGCTGATGGATTGGCTGATTTTCGGAATCAGTCCCTTTTCGGTCAGCAGTTCGCCCGTGCCGTCCTGACCGGGAGCCGCATGGGCGGCGGGCAGGGCGGCGGCAAGCAGGATCAGCGCGACGAGTTTTTTTCGGGACATGGCCTGACCAGCGGGCAGAGCGGTTATTTCGACGGCAGCTTTTCGTAGAGGCCGACGGCTCTGTTGAGCTCTTCCAGAATGCGCTCGCTGGTGGTGGCGATGGCGCTCAGTTGCTCTTTGTCGGTGATGCTGGGCTTGCGGTTCAGGGCACTGTCGAAGAATACCCACTGCTGCCGGACGAGTTCCAGGCTTTCGTTGATCTGCGATGTGTTGGCCGGTGAACTGCCGAGTTCGTTCAGGGCCGCGGCAAATTCCTTGCGCGTGGCCGCCAGAATGGCAGCGCCGTTGACGTTGGACACGCCCCAGGCCTCGGCGTTGTAGAACTTGGCCATGCGCTGCGACAACGCGCGCTGGCGGCCCGAGATGTTGACCAGGTGCCCGGCGGTGGTGCCGGCCTGCTTTTCCAGCATCCCCGTGCCCTGATTGGCTAGCGCCAGGTAGTCTTCGGAAATGGCCAGCACCTTGCGGCCATTGTCCGGCGATGGCACGTTGCCCAGCACCACGTCCTTGTAGGCCGACAGCAGCGCCTCTTGCTTGAGGTAGTGGTTCTTGATCTCCGGCGTCGGCGCGAAGTTCTTCAACTCGACCAGTTCGCGGTCCAACTGGGCCACCGACTCGTCCAGCAGTTTCTTGCCGCGCTCGGCATTGATCTGCACGCCGATTTGTATGTAGAGCTTGGCGACGCGTTGCGACAACGCGCGCTGGTACCCGGCCTTGTTGATCGCCATGTTGATGGTGGTGATTTGCGCCCACGCCTGACCGCCAGCCATGGCCAGGATCGATGCGACCAGCAAGTTCGACCAGAGTCTTCTCATTTTTGGTTCCGGATGGCGTTCGTTGACAGACGGCGGCTGTGCCAGCCTCGCTGATTCTTCAAGATATTTCAATTGGCAACAATTGTGAATTTTGTGACAACCGTGAAATTTGTCACAACTTGTGACAATTCGATTATCCACGCAACACGCGGGCGCAAAACTTGACTTGGGGTAATCCTGCTGATGGTGGAGCCGGCGCGCCACAAAGCCACAAAAAAAAGGCCGATCTTGCGACCGGCCCTTGAAGGGATCCCTGAACCCGTGGGGGTGTCGAAAGGATCCGAGGAGACAAGCGTTCGGCGCGTTCCATCTGCGCCAGAGCAAAGGCCCCGATGGGGGCGAGAGCCTTTGCTCTGGCCGCCATGCCGGGCGCTGCCGGCGTGGCGGTTGTCGGCGGCGCGGCTTGGGGCTGCGCCGCCGGCGCCGGTCAACGCTTTTTGGCGGCGGTGGAAGCCGACTTGGCCGCATTGGTGGCGCTGGTGGCCACGGCGTTGAAGTTGGCCTCGGCCACGTCGGAGGCCTGCTTGACGGCTTTTTGCACCGACTCGAAGGCGTTGTTGGCGGCGGCCACGGCGCTCTTCATCATGGCGACGGCGGTCTCGGAGCCGGCCGGTGCGTTCCTGGCGGCGCTGTCCACCAGGGCGGTGAACTGGGCCTGACCATCGGCGACCTTGCTTTCAAAGGCCTTGCTGAACTCGGCGCTGGTGCCCGAGGCGATGTCGTACAGGTGGCGGCTGTAAGCGGCGGCTTTTTCGGCCAGCGGCTGGAACAGGCTGGCTTGCAGGGCAATCAGCTCTTGCGCGTCTTTCACCGACAGCAGCGCCTGCGTCTGCTGGGCGGTTTCGCTCAGGGCGGCCTTGGTGGCCTGCAAGTTCAGATCGACCAGTTTTTCGACGCCTTCAAAGGCCTTGGCGGTCAGGCCGTGCAGGGTTTCGAGGTTGGCTTTTTGGGAGGCAACCAGTTGCTCGGGGGTCAGCATGTTCAATCTCCTGATTCAATGTCTAACAATGGGTGGATGGGATGTCGGTCTTGCTTTTCGATGCCGCCTGCGAAACTGATTGTTCATGTTGCAGCGCAGCACGAAACGAATTTTAGGGATCGGGCGGGCAATTGCAAGCCGCCGGGATGCGTTTAGACGGCGCGTTCTAACTTTGCTGTCCCTAGTGTCGTGTCACACCAATACTGACGCATGAAACCGCGTCTTCGCGCCCAGGGCGGCGTTGCAAATCTTCGCGATACCACTCGGTATCGCTGCGGTTTGCGCCTTGCCCTGAACGCGAATCCATCGGTTTCATTGCGCGCCACCATTGATGTGACACGACACCAGGACTGATGCGAAAGGGCCGCGTCGCGCCGGCTGCGCTGGCAAAATCAGCGGCCATGAACCCGTCCGCCCCGATGCCGCCCGCCCGCGCGCAGCCCGAACCGCGCGGCGCCTACCGCGCCTTTCGCGTCATCACCACCCGCTGGATGGACAACGACCAGTACGGCCACGTCAACAATGTCGTCTATTACTCGTGGTTCGATACCGCCGTCAACGCGCACCTGATCGAGCAGGGCGCGCTCGACCCCGCCGGCGGCCAGGTCATTGGCCTGGTCGTCGAAACGCAGTGCCAGTACTTCGCGCCGCTGGCGTTTCCGGGCAACGTCGAGGCCGGCATCCGCGTGGCGCACATCGGTTCGTCCAGCGTGCGCTACGAAGTCGGCCTGTTCGCCGAAGGAGCGCGGCAGACCGCCGCCAGAGGCCATTTCGTTCATGTGTACGTGGACCGCGCCACCCAGCGGCCCGCGCCGCTGCCGGCCCGGCTCAGGGCCGTGCTTGAAAATTTGCGCTGACGCCAAAGGCTCAACCATCATGAATCAACCCAACGACCGGCTCAACGCCCCCATTCCCGATCCGGACAGCGCGGATGCAGCGATCGCCAACCGCCAGAGCGTGCGCGCCTTTTTGCCCACGCCCGTGCCGCGCCCGCTGATCGAGCACATCCTGCGCGTGGCCAGCCATGCGCCCAGCGGCAACAACGCTCAGCCCTGGAAGGTGTACGTACTGCAAGGCGCCCGGCGCGACGAGTTGGCGCGTCAGGTGAACGCCGCGCACGAAATGCTGCGCGAGCACCCCGAGCAGGAAACCCGGTTTCGCGGCGACTACGACTACTACCCGCGCCATTGGGTCGAACCCTACCTGGGCCGGCGGCGTGAAAACGGCTGGGCGCTGTACGGCCTGCTGGGCATTACCAAGGGCGACAAGGAACGCATGTTCATCCAGCACCAGCAGAACTTCAACCTGTTCGGCGCGCCGGTGGGGTTGATGTTCACGCTCGACCGCGTGATGAGCGAGGGCAGCCTGCTGGACTACGGCATGTTCCTGCAAAGCCTGTGCGTGGCCGCGCGCGCGCGCGGCCTGCATACCTGCGTGCAGGCCGCCTGGCTGCCGTATGCCAGCATCGTGCTGCCGCTGATCGGCGCATCGGCCGAGGAGATGCTGGTTTGCGGCATGGCGCTGGGCTACGCCGACCCGGCGGCGGCGGTCAATACCCTGCGCACCTCGCGCGAGCCGGTCGAGGCGTTCACGCGCTGGATGGAGTAAGGGGCCCAAGCAGCCATGTCCGGCATCATCCAGAGCCTGCTCGACACCGATCCGCGCGCCAAGCCCATCGTCTTCAGCGACGGGCTGACTTTCCCGCGCTGCATCGAGCTGTTCCGGCGCTTCGATGGCCGCATACAGGTGGCCTTCGGCGTCGGCACCAATCTGACCAACGACGTCGGCCCCGAGGCCTTGCAGATCGTGCTGAAGATGATCGAATGCAACGGCCAGCCGGTGGCCAAAATCTCCGACACGCCTGGCAAGACCATGGTGGAAGACGAGGGCTATCTGGCCTATCTGCGCCAGGTGTTCGACCTGCCCGCGCCCGCCGCGCCATGAGCCTGGACGGCAGCCAGCTTTCCGCCCCATGGGCCGCGCCCTTCGCCGGCCTGCTGCTGTCCATCGCCTTTTGGCCGCTGGCGGCGCCACGCTTTTGGCACCGCCACTTCGGCAAGATAGCGGCGGGCTGGGCGCTGGCGTTCCTGCTGCCGTTCGCGCTGGCGTTCGGCCCCGGCGCGGCGGCGGCGGCGTTGGCGCACGCGCTGCTGGCCGACTACGTTCCGTTCATCCTGCTGCTGACGGCGCTGTTCACCATCTCCGGCGGCATCCATATCCGTGGCCGCCTGCGCGGCTCGCCCGCGCTCAACTGCGTCATCTTGCTGGCCGGGGCCGCGCTGGCCAGCTTCATGGGCACCACCGGCGCGTCGATGCTGCTGATCCGCCCGCTGATTGGCGCCAACCAGCACCGGCGCCACAACGCGCACGTGGTCATCTTCTTCATCTTCATCGTCGGCAACATCGGCGGCGCGCTCACGCCGCTGGGCGACCCGCCGCTGTTTCTGGGTTTTTTGCGGGGCGTGGATTTTTTCTGGACCACCGGCCACCTCTTCTGGCACACGCTGCTGCTGGTGGCCGCGCTGCTGGCGCTGTTTTACGTCATCGACAGCCATTTGCTGCGCAAGCAAGGCCAGGGCGACGGTGCGCGGCAAGCCGCCCCCGCGCCCAAGGGCGCGCCCGCCTTCGGGATCGATGGCGGCGTCAACTTTCTGCTGCTGGCGGCGGCGTTGGCGCTGGTGCTGATGAGCGGCCTGTGGCAGTCCGGCGTGGTCCTGAATATCTTGGGCGTCGAACTCGCGCTGCACAACCTGGCGCGCGACCTCGGCCTCATCGCCGTCACCGTCCTGTCACTGGCCGTCACGCCCCGCGCCGTGCGCCAGCGCAACCAGTTCAGTTGGGCGCCGATGCGGGAAGTGGCCAAGCTGTTCGCCGGTATTTTTCTGACCATCATTCCGGTCATCGCCATGCTGCAAGCCGGGGCCGGCGGCCCGTTCGGCGCCGTGGCGCGCGCCGTCACCCGCGCCGACGGCGCGCCCGACCCGGCCATGGTCTTTTGGGCCACCGGGCTGCTGTCGGCCTTTCTGGACAACGCGCCCACCTACCTGGTGTTCTTCAACGCCGCCGGGGGCGACCCGGCGCAACTGATGGGGCCGCTGGCCGGCGCCCTGACCGCCATCAGCGCCGGCGCGGTGTTCATGGGCGCCATGACCTACATCGGCAACGCCCCCAACCTGATGGTCAAGGCCATTGCCGAAGACCGGGGCGTGCGCATGCCCGGCTTCTTCGGCTACATGGCATGGAGCGCGGCGGCGCTGCTGCCCCTGTTGGCGGCGCTGACGTGGTGGATGTGAAACGCAAATGATGCCGCTCGCGCCGGTTCTGTCCCCGCATGGGGCGCTGTCGCTGAAGGCCACAGGGGAGGCGGTTGCAGTAGATGCCGCCGCCGGTGCGCGGATCGAGCAGGCATTTCTTCGCGGCGATGGCCACGGACTGCTCCACCTCGGGGCCGATGAGGTCGAAACCCATTTGCCCGCCGCGCTGGCTTTCTGGCGTGAATTCGCGGCGCGCTACGTCTGCCTGTTGTGCGCGCTTCCCGGCCTTGGCGAAAGCCGGGCCAAACCGGCGCTGGCCTGCCTGGCCGATGCGGAACTAGAAGCGTTTGCCGCCGGGGTTGCGCCCATGCTCGGCGCGGAATACCTGACGGTTCCGGTACTGGCCGGTTTGTGGCAGCGCATGGATGCCGCCTTCGATGCCGAGCTGGCCGAGGCCGGGCTGCCGGTCGAGGACTTTCTGCGCTCGCGTCACTCGGCCTGGAACCTGGTGGGCCGCGTTCACTTCAACCTGGCCGAAAACCGGCCGGACGAAGAAGCGCCCTTCGCCTTTCTCGCCACCTATACGACGCGCCTTTCGTCCCAGGCCAAGGCCCAGCATCTGCCGCTGGGGCAGGCGCTGCGGGACTATGCCGGCGCCGGAAACCGCGAGCGCCTGTTGTCGCTGCTGATGCCGGTGCAGCGCGCAGCCGGGCACTGCGACTGGCTGAAGGCGATGGTGGATACCGGCGCCATCTACCATCCGCTGCGCTGGACTTCCGGGCAGGCCTTGCAGCTTCTGCGTGATGCGCCCGCGCTTGAAAAAGCCGGCGTCATCGTGCGTATGCCAGCCGCCTGGCGCATGAACCGGCCCGCGCGCCCCACGGTGCGGGCGACGGTCGGCGAACGAGCGCCATCCCAGCTTGGCCTGGATGGGCTGCTCGACTTTCGCATCGACGTGACGCTCGACGGGCAAGCGCTGTCGGCAGCCGAGATCGAGCGCCTGCTGGCCCAATCCGACGGGCTGGCCTTGATACGCGGCAAGTGGGTCGAAATCGACCGGGAGCGATTGCGCCGTGCGCTGGGCGAGTTTGAAGCCATCGAGCAACGCGCCGCCGCCGAAGGTCTGTCCTTCGGCGAAGCCATGCGCCTGCTGGCGGGCGCTGGCATTGCCGGCGAAACCGCCGCTGCTCAGGCCTATGCCGACTGGAGCGAAACCGTCGCCGGTCCCTGGCTGGCGCAAATGCTCGGCCAATTGCGCGCGCCGGGCGGCGCATCCGCCCAGGTCGATCCGGGGCGCTTGCTCGCCGGGCAACTGCGGCCCTATCAACGGGCGGGCCTGCAATGGCTGCACCTGCTGGTCACGCTGGGGCTGGGCGCCTGCCTTGCCGATGACATGGGGCTGGGCAAGACCATTCAGGTGCTGTCGCTGCTGCTGGTGCTCAAACAGAAAACCGCGCCGCACAAGCCATCGCACAAACCGTCGCTTCTGGTCGCCCCGGCCTCGCTGCTGGCCAACTGGGCGTCTGAAATCGCCCGCTTCGCGCCGGGGCTGAAGGCGCTCATCGTTCACCCTTCGGCGCTGCCCGCCGGCCAACTGAAACCGCTGGGCGCTGGCGATCTGGCGGGCATCGACCTGGCCATCACCTCTTACGGGTTTCTCGGGCGAACGCCGTGGCTGACGGCGATGCCGTGGCGGCTGGCGATTGCCGACGAGGCCCAGGCCATCAAGAACCCGGTGGCCAGGCAGACCCGCGCCGTCAAGCAATTGCGCGCCGATGCGCGCATTGCATTGACCGGCACGCCGATCGAAAACCGGCTCGGCGATCTCTGGTCGATTTTCGACTTCATCAACCCGGGGCTGCTCGGATCGGGCAAGCAGTTTTCCTCCTACGCCAAGCGGCTGGCCGCTGGCGGCGCGCACAACCCGTATGGCCCGCTGCGCGCGCTCGTGCGGCCTTACGTGCTGCGCCGCATGAAAAGCGACAAGAGCATCATCGCCGACCTGCCCGACAAAACAGAGCTGAAGGCTTTCTGCGCCTTGAGCCGCAAACAGGCGGCGCTTTACCAGCAGGCGGTGGACGAGCTGGCCGCGCGGATCGAGGACGCCGAAGGCATGCAACGCAGGGGGCTGGTGCTGTCCTTTCTCATGCGCCTGAAACAGATCTGCAACCACCCCTCGCAATGGCTCGGCGACCATGCCTGGGCCGAGAGCGACAGCGGCAAGTTCGCGCGGCTGCGCGAGATCGCCGAAGAGATCGCCTCGCGCCAGGAAAAGGTGCTGGTTTTCACGCAGTTCAAGGAGATCACCGCGCCGCTGGAAGCTTTCCTGGGGACGGTGTTCGGACGCGCCGGGCTGGTGCTGCACGGCGAAACGGCGGTCGGGCGGCGCAAGGATCTGGTGCGCGCCTTTCAGGAAGACGAGGGCGTGCCGTTCTTCGTGCTGTCGGTCAAGGCGGGCGGCGCGGGGCTCAATCTCACGGCGGCTTCGCATGTGGTTCATTTCGACCGCTGGTGGAACCCGGCGGTCGAAAACCAGGCCACTGACCGCGCCTTTCGCATTGGTCAGACCAAAAATGTGCTGGTGCACAAATTCGTCTGCCAGGGTACCGTGGAAGAGCGGATCGACCGGCTGATCGCGGAAAAACAGAAACTGGCGGGCGAGTTCCTCAGCGGCGACGCCAACATGAACCTCACCGAGATGAACAATGAAGAGTTGCTGAAACTGGTCACGCTCGACCTCAAGACCGCGATGAAGGAAGAATGACGATGAGCTACTACTGGGGCTGGACGCCTTACGTTTCCGTGGCGCAGAAAAAGCGGCAGGCGGCCAGCCGGCTCGCCAAACTGAAGAAAGAAGGCCATCCGGCCGCGCCGGTCACCGTTACCGGCATGAAGATCGCCAGAAGCTTCTGGGGCATGTCCTGGTGCGAAAACCTCGAACGCTACAGCGACTACGCATCGCGCCTGCCGCGTGGCCGCAGCTATGTCCGCAACGGCTGCGTCATCGACCTGCAAATCGGCAAGGGCCAGATCACCGCCGCGGTCAGCGGCACCGGGCTTTACGCGGTGAATATCGCCATCGAACCCGTGGCGCGCACGCGCTGGAAGGCCATTTGCAAAGACTGCGCCGGCGCCATCGATTCGCTGGTGGAGCTTTTGCAAGGCCGCTTGGACAAGGGCGTCATGGACCGGGTCTGCCGGCAAGCCGACGGCTTGTTCCCATCGCCCAAGGAAATCAAGCTGTCCTGCGATTGCCCTGACTGGGCCGGCATGTGCAAGCACGTCGCCGCCGTGCTCTACGGCGTTGGCGCCCGTCTGGACCACAAACCGGAACTGCTGTTTTTGCTGCGCGGCGTTGACGAGGGCGAACTGATCGCCGGCGCGGGCGAAACGCTCGCCCAGTCCGAAGCGCCGCTCGAAATGCCCAACAGGCTGGCCGATGGCGACATGGCTGCCCTGTTCGGGCTGGACATGGCGGGCAGCGCCGCGCCCGCCAGGCCCGCGCCCGCCAAAAAGTCCCCGCGGCCAGTGAAAGCCGCAAAAGCCGCCGCTGCGTTCGCGGCTGACGCCGGCAAAACTGCTACCAAACCGGCCCGGAAAACCAAGGCCGGCAAGGCCACCGCCAGCGCGTCACCGCCAGCCAAAACATCGAAACCCCGGACTGCCGAAAAGCCCCGCCGCGCGCCAGCCAAGGCAGCGCTCAAGCGCCAGGCCGATGCCCAGCAGCCCCCAGCCAAGACCGCGAGCAGGAAAAAGGCTCAGGGCAGCCGCGCGCCGCGCTCCAAATAAACGGTCATCGAGCGCGGCGCCCGCGCACGCCGCCCTGTCGAGGGCGCGTCACAAAGCGCAGGGCGGCCATGTCAGTCAGCGCGCGCCGTCGCATCGGGCTATGATGGGCCGTTGGACTTCATTTCCGCGTTGTGAGACTGGAGTGTTTATGTCGAAACGTATCACTGTTGACGATGGGCGCCGCGCGTTGCTGGGCGTTGCTGGCGTGTCGATTCTTCAAGGGCTGATTCAGCCAGCCGCCGCATGGGGGCAGGCCGCTGCTGGCGGCAAGGCGAAGGTGGGCATTGTCGGTGCGGGCCATATCGGCGGCACGGTGGGCGCGCTTTGGGCCAAGGCGGGGCATCCGGTGTTTTTTTCGTCGCGGCATCCCGAGCAGTTGAAGGACCTGGCGGCCAGCGTGGGCCCGCTGGCGCAGGCGGGCACAGTGGAGCAGGCCATTGCGTTCGGCGACGTGGTTTTTCTGGCCGTGCCTTACGGCGCGCTGCCGCAGATCGGCAAGGATTACGGCCAGGCGCTGGCGGGCAAGGTGGTGCTCGACGCCAGCAACGCCATGGCCAAGCGCGATGGCGCTGTCGCCGACGAGGCGGAACACAACGGCATCGGCGTGACTTCGCAAAAGTATTTGCCCGGAACGCGGGTGGTACGCGCCTTCAATTCGGTCAACTACAAGGTGCTTGAAAGCGAAGCGAACCGGCCCGCGCCCAGGGTTGCGATACCGATTGCGGGCGACGACCGGCAGGCCGTCGATGCCGCGGCGGCGCTGGTGCGCGATGCCGGTTTCGATCCGGTGGTGGTGGGCAAGCTGATCGAGGCGAACCGCTTTCATTTCGGCGGGCCGGGATTTGGCGCGATGACGGCGGCGGAACTGAGGCAAAAGCTGTCGCTGAAATGATCCCCAAGGCCGCGCTTGCCGGGTGGTTGCGGCGCGTGATGCCGGCCACGCCGCGCGAGCGGGGAGCGGCGCTGTGGTCGTTTGCCTATTTCTTCGCGTTGCTGGCGTGCGGCTATGTGCTGCGCCCGCTGCGCGACCAGATGGGGATCGTGGGCGGCGCCAAGAATCTGTCGTGGATGTTCACGGCCACCTTCATCACCTTGCTGGTTGCGCAGCCGCTTTACGGCGCGCTGGTGGCGCGGTTGCCGCGGGCCAGATTCATTCCCATCGTCTATCACTTCTTCGCCGTCAATTTGCTGGCGTTCTGGCTGCTGCTGACTTTCAGCGCTGAAAAGGTGATCGTGGCGCGCGTGTTCTTCGTCTGGTACAGCGTGTTCAATCTGTTCGCGGTGGCGGTGTTCTGGTCGTTCATGGCCGATCTGTTCACGGCGGAGCAGGGCAAGCGGCTGTTCGGCTTTATCGGCGCCGGCGGCACGGCGGGCGGCATTCTCGGCTCCAGCGTCATGATCGGGCTGTCCAAACCGCTCGGCCCGGTCAACCTGTTGTTTGCGGCGGTGGTGTTTCTTGAACTCGCCGTGTTCTGCGCGCACCGCATCGAGCGTTTGGCGCAGCCGCAGGCGCAAAGCGCGCCGCAACAACAGCGCGTCGGCGGCAACGCCTTCGCCGGCATGGTCGAACTGCTGCGCTCGCCTTATCTGCTGGGCGTGGCGGCCTGGGTCAGCCTGCTCTCATGCGGGGCGACGATTCTTTATTTCGCCCAGATCAATCTGGTGGCGGCGACGGTTCACGGCGCGGCGGAGCAAACCCAACTGTTCGCCAAGGTCGATGGCGTGGTGAACCTGCTGACGCTGGCGACGCAACTCTTCGTCACCGGCAGCCTGCTCAAGCGATTCGGCGCCGGCCTGATGGCTGCCGCCTTGCCCGCCGTTTACGTGATTGGCTTCGCAGTGTTGGCCGCAACGCCGGTGCTGGCGGTGGTGCTGGCGTTGCAGGTGGTGCAGCGCTGGATGAATTTCGCCATCGCCAATCCGGCGCGGCAGGTGTTCTTCACCGTGGTCGGGCGCGAGGAAAAGTACAAGGCCAAGAACATGATCGACGTGGTGGTTTACCGCGGCTCCGATGCGCTGTACGGCTGGGTTTACGGCAGCTTGCAGGCGCTGGGCCTGAAGCTGGCCGCCATCGCGCTCATCGCGCTGCCGGTGGCGGCGCTGTGGGCCGCGCTTTCAACCGCGCTGGGGCGAACGCAGGAACGCCTGGCAGAAAAAGGAGCATCGCAATGAGCAAGCCCATCACCCATCAGCCCACCCGCCGCGACTTTGTGGCGCTGGCCGGCGGCTGGCTGGTTTCGGCCAGCGTCGCCGCCCAAGCCGAGCCGCAGCCGCTCACCCGCCCGGTTGCCCACAGCAGCGAGCGCATTCCCGCCGTCGGTCTGGGCACCGCATCCATCTTCAACCAGAACGATGCGGCCACGCGCGGCAAGGCCGAGGCGGTGATTCAGGCGCTGCTGAAAAGCGGCGGGCGGCTGATCGACACGGCTTCGGTCTATGGCGAGGCGGAAAGCGTGCTGGGCGAAGTCATCGCCGCCGCCGGCGTGCGCGACAAGCTCTTCATCGCCACCAAGCTCGAAGCGCCCGACGCGCAGGAACTCAAACGCTCGCTGGCGCGGCTGAAAATGGCCAGCGTCGATCTGCTGCAACTGCACAACGTCAGAAGCGGGCAGCAGTCGCTGCAAGCCTTCAGGGATTTCAAGCAGCAGGGGCTGTGCCGCACCATCGGCATCACTTCCACCATCCGCTCCGACTATGGCGCGGTCGAAGCCGTGCTGAAACGGGAAAAGCCCGATTTCGTGCAGATCGACTATTCCATCGACAACCGCGAGGCCGAAAAGACCATCCTGCCGCTGGCCGCCGATGCGGGGGCGGGCGTGCTGACGGCGCTGCCCTTTGGCCGCAGCCGGCTGTTCCGCGCCGTGCAGGGCAAGGACTTGCCGGACTGGGCGCGCCCGTTCGCCGGTTCCTGGGGCCAGTTCTTCCTGAAATACCTGCTTGCCGACCCGCGCGTGACGGCGGTGATTCCGGGCACCGGCAGCCCCGAGCACATGGGCGACAATGCCGGCGCGATGCGCGGGCCTTTGCCCGACGCCGGAGAGCGCCGCCGCATGGTCGAACTCATCGAGGCGCTTTGAGTTCCTTGTCGTTTTCCAACACACACCATCATGGCACTCTGGATCGTTCTCATCGTCGTGGTCATCGCCGCACTCGCGCTGGCCTCCATCTACAACCGCCTCGTCTCGGTGCGGCAAATGGCGGGTGAGGCCTGGAGCGGCATTGACGTGCAGCTCAAACGCCGCGCCGATCTGGTGCCCAACCTGGTCGAGGCGGTGAAGGGTTACGCGGCGCACGAACGCGGCGTGTTCGACGAGGTGACCCGGCTGCGCGCGCAAGTCGGCAGCCTGCCGCCGGGCGACGTGCCGCAGCGGGCGCAGGCCGAGGGCGCGCTTTCGGCTGCGCTGGGCCGCCTGCTGGCGGTGGCCGAGAATTACCCGGACCTGAAAGCCAACGCCAATTTCCTCGATTTGCAGCAGCAACTGAGCGCGATCGAAAACGAATTGCAGATGGCGCGGCGCTACTACAACGGCGCGGCGCGCAACCAGAACGTGCTGGTGGAGTCGTTCCCGTCCAACATCGTCGCCCGCCTGTTCGGCTTTGCCCAGCGGCCTTTCTTCGAGTTGACCAACGAGGCGGACCGGGAAGTGCCGAAGGTGGCTTTCAACCAGCCATGATGCGGTTCGCCCGGTTGGCCCGGCTTGCGGCAGCCGCGCTGCTGTTGTGCTTCGGCGCGTGGGGCCATGTACTGGCCGCCGAGGTCATCCATTCGTTCGATTCCACGGTTCAGCTTGCCAAAGACGGCGAACTCACCGTCACCGAGCGCATCCGCGTGCGCGCCGAAGGCCTCAGCATCAAGCGCGGCATCTTCCGCGACTTTCCGCTCACTTTTACCGATGCCCAAGGCGGGCGGCATGAAGTCTCGTTCACGCTGCTGGACGTGACGCGCGACGGTCAGCCGGAGCCGCATTCCACCGAACGGCTGAGCGGCAATACCGACGTGCTGCGCATCTACGCGGGCGACAAAAACACACTGCTGGCGCCCGGCGAGCACACCTACGTTATTCGCTACCGCACTGCGCGCCAGGTGCGCTGGTTTGACGGCGCGGCGGAACTGAACTGGAACGTCACCGGCAACTTCTGGGACTTTCCGATTCTGGCCGCCAGCTACCGCCTTGAACTGGCGGACAACGCGCAGCCCGCGCGCTGGAAGGCGTTCACCGGCCTAATGGGCGCTGACGGCAATGACTACAGCGGAGCTATCGGCGTTGACGGCGCGCTCACCGTCGCCGCCACGCGGCCGCTGGACGCGCGGGAAGGGCTGACGGTGGTGGCCGCGCTGCCTGAAAGCGCTGTAGCCCCGCCGTCGCGGGCCAGCGAGTTGTGGTATTTGCTGGCCGACAACCGCGCCTGGCTCTTTGGCGGCGTCGGCTTTCTGCTGGTGCTCGGCTACTTTCTGGCCGCCTGGAATGCGGTGGGGCGCGATCCCAAGCCGGGCGCGATCATCCCGCTGTTTTATCCGCCCAAGGGCATTTCGCCATCGCTGGCCAACTACATCGAGAACTGGGGCCTGGGCCGCGAGAAGTGGCGCGCTTTCACGGCGGCGGCGCTGTCGCTGGCCGTGCAGGGTCTGGTGCGCTTTGACGACAGCAGCGGCGCGCTGACCTTGAAGGCCACCGGCAAGAACCCCGAAAGCGGCGCGCCGCTGGGAGCGGGCGAGGGCGCCATCATGGGCAGGGTGAACGCGCTGGGCGGCATCTTCATCATCAACCAGGCCAACGGCGAAAAGGTCGCCAGGGCCGGCGACGCATTCACCGCCGCCATCGAGGTCGAAAACAGGAACCGGTTCTTTCGCCGCAATCTCGGCTACTTCGGCGTTGGCATGTTGTTGTCGGCTGCCGTCCTGTTTGCCGTCGTGACCTACGGCGGCCTGAGCGACATCCAGGTCATGGTCATGCTTTTCGGCGGCGTCGCCTGTCTGTCGCTCGGCGGTTTCTTGGGGGCCTTCATCAAACAGGTGACTGGCGGCGTAACCAGCTTCGCGATGGCGATGCGCACGGCGCTCGCGTTGATCATGCTCGGCGCCTTCGGCATGGCGGCCTACGCTGCGCTGCGGGAACTCGCGCCCAATGGACTGCTCAGCGCGCTGCCCGTGGCGCTGCATTTCCTCGGACAGTATCTGCTGCCGATTTTTCTGGTCGGCGGCTTTGCCGCGCTCAACGGCCTGTTCCTTTACTTGATGCGCGCGCCCACCGCGCTGGGCCGCCCGGTCATGGACCAGCTTGCCGGCTTCAAACTGTACCTTCAGACGGCGGAATCGAACCGCCTGAACCTTCAGGCGCCCGAGATCACCGCCGAACGCTTCGAGGCGCTGCTGCCCTACGCCGTCGCGCTCGATGCCGAAAAGCCGTGGTCGAACGCCTTCGCCGCCGCGCTCAAGCGCGCCCATCCCGAAGACCTCGACCCCATGCGCCACTACCAGTCGGCGTGGAGCAGCCATTCGGCCTGGTCCGGCGCCAACTTCAGCAACGCCGTGGCTTCCACCGTGGCGAGCGCGTCGAGCGCGCTGTCCAATTCAATCCCCGTCTCCTCCGCGTCGTCCGGCTTTTCGTCAGGCGGCGGCGGTTCCGGGGGCGGCGGCGGCGGTGGTGGCGGCGGCGGGTGGTGATCGCCGAAGCGCCCGCGCCCGTCGTACCCGTTCCGCGCTGCTTCGCGGACGCTGCGTTCCTGGCAAACGTCCGCGCGGGCGCTCAATTCTTGCCCAGGCCGCGCCAGCAATGCTGGCCCGCGCAACACCATCAAACAGTGCGAAAGCCAATGCTCCCAGCGCCCAGCGGGCACGCGCCGTATCGGTTTTCAAAGGAGGCGCCCCAACCTCCACCGCATTCCAGTCTCCAGGCTCTGCATGAATCCACGGCACGGCATCGCCTGCGTTGCGCAGGATCACAGGGCGCTGCGTCCATTGACCAAACGCCTTGCACGCCGTTCCGGCCTTGGCGCACAGCAGTTCCAGCGTGATCGCATCCTTGCGATCAATGGTTTTTACGTACCGAACCAGAGGAAAGAATAACGGCAATGGCATAATTGCGTTACTGTAACATAATTGTGGTTGGAGTTCCATGACCGTTGCCCCCGAAAATTTTGAAAAGCTGCTTGTCGAAGTCTTTGAGGTCGGCCGGCTCTACGATGGCGTGGTGTTCATCGGCGGCATTGCCGTGTACCTTCACGCCATCAACCACGACGCGACGCGCGCCTTCGCCGAGGCCACGCAAGACGCGGACTTCTACATCTCACTGTCAAGCCTGTCCGATTTGCGCGAGATCGAGGAGTTGTCTCCCAACTCGCGCCTGTCAAAGCATGAATTCAAGCGCCGCGAGTTTTCATTTGACGTGTATGCCGAGCGGCAGTCCAGGCTGCCTGTGCCCTACGACGAAGTTATTGCGCACGCCGTTGAACACGAAGGCGTGCGCGTGGCTGCGCTGGAGGATTTGCTCGTTCTGAAGCTTGAAGCGGCCGTTGACCGCTACGCCTCTGAACATGGCCGCAAAGATGCAAAGGACGTGATCCGCATCCTGCTGCTGGCAGAAGGCGCCGGGTTCGACGCCCATCGCTCAGTGGCCTACATGAGAGCCGATCATTTCGAGCGCCTGGGCCACATCATTGAAGGCCCGGAGTTCACCTCCATGGCCCAAGGCAACGTGAAGCTGGCCAAGCTGATGCGCCAGAAGGCAACCAAGGTCTTTCAGGACATCGCACGAGCCTATGACACAAACGACCCGCCATCGCCTTGAGTCAATCAGCGTGAACCGCCCCTGAGCGGCACGTAGCCGGCTTCCGCAATGAACTGCTGCCCCTCATCGCTGACGAACCAGTCGCGCAGCCTGGCGGCGTTTTCTGACGGCGGGCGGACGGTGACGATGTAGAAATCGTTTGTGAACGGATAGCTGCCGTTGCGGATGTTTTCCACCGTTGGCTCGATGCCGTTCACCGCCAGCAGGCGAATGCCGGGAACCGAATTCATGGCCGTGGCGTAGTAGCGGAACGAGTAGCCGATGGCGTTGCCGAAGTTGCGGTAGCCGGCCACGCCGCGCAAAAGCCCGCCCATGCCCCCGACATATTCCGCTTCGAGCGGCTTGCGCATCGGCGTTCCGCGCATCACGCCGCGCAGCATCGCGGTCTGGCTGCCGGAGCCTTCGTTGCGCTGGAAGGCCATGATTTTTTCCGGCGCGCCGCCCACGTCCTTCCAGTCGTTGATCTTGCCGCTGTAAATGTCGCGCAGTTGCTCGACGCTCAGGCTCTTCACCGGGTTCTGCTCATTGACCAGGAACACGAAGGCTTCCCTGCCGATGGGCGTGAGGGTGTAGCTCAGTCCTTTTGCGGCGGCTTCCTGCTTCTGTTCATCGGAAGGCGCGGCGGCGAAGATCATGTCGGCTTCGCCATCGAGCAACGCCTTGTAGGCAGCGGGGGACGACTGGCTGAAGCGAACGGTTTTTCCGCGGGTGTTTTCGCCATCCCGTATCACATCTGCTTTGTAGATGGCATTGGCGGCGGCGGCATAGATTGGAATCAGCGCCTCGGCGCCATCCAGCACCGGGTAATCGTGGTCGATCTGAAGCGATGGCGGCGTTTTGGGAGAAATCAGCCTGGCGCCAGATTGGGCTTGAAATGGCCTGTAATCCAGTTCCAGACGCCATTGTCCCTGGCCCAATTCCTCTACTTCCGGATGCGACGGGTCATCGTGCAGCACATTGCGGCGCTGCACACAACCTTGCACCGTGGCAACGGCAGCGAGCGCGAGGATCAGCGCCAGTACGGGAAACGCCTTTTTGTTTCCCGCCGTCTTGAAACGCTGGCTCCGCCACGTGCCAAAGGCGAAGCAGGCGGTGAAAAACAGGTGGCAAATGATGACCAGGACAGGGAGAAGCCAAAACGAGCCTGTGAATTCCGCGACAAAGAAAAAGTAGAAAAATGGCAAAAAAACGATCAGTCCATAATTATCACCGGAGAAATCGCCGCCATTGACAGAAGCCGTTATCAGCCAGACGACGAGCGTAAAAATAACTGACGTAATGAACGGTCCGTACCGCAACAGAAACGTATCCGGCAGTGTCGCTTTTTTGCCGAACAGGTAAACGAGGTAGATTAACAGGGGAGTCAGTATGAAAACGGAAATATTCATTAGCACCGGCAAGACGATGAACAGCGCCAGCAAAACGATAGTCCAGTATTTCTTGAGATTCATGGATGTCAATCCCACTGCACTGTTATGTTGGCCCATTCATTTGCCGTCCGGTCGTTTTCATGCCGAGGCGGCGCGGGCGCGGTTGAGTTCCAGCAGGCGGCGCAGGATTTCGCTATCGGACAGCTCGGGCGTGTAGTCGGCCCAGCCGTAGGCGGCGGCTACGGCGGCGTCGAGCTGGGCGTGCGCTTGCGCCAGCCAGGCCGGGCGCTGGTTGTAGAGGGTGGTGAGTGTGCGTTTTTTCAGCTCGTCCTCGAAGCCGGGCCGCGGTTCGATGCGGTCGGGGTAGGGCGATGCGCTCAGGCCCAGCGGAATCACCTCGGGCGCGCGGCGCGTCCATTCGGGCGGGTTGAGCCAGTTCTGGCGCAGCGCATCGAGCCGGCGGGCCGCTTGCGCAATGGCGCTGGCGCGCTCGCGCAAGGCGGGCGGCAGCCCGGCGGGGATCAGCGCGCCATCGGGCAGCGCCTGGGTGCGTTGGCGCGCGGTGTCGGCGGGGGTGAGGCCGGCGGGGAAGGGGAAGGTCTCCAGGCAGGTGGTGGGGGTGTAGCGCGGATCATTTCCCACACCCAGCCAAGCGCCCATGCGCAGTGACCAGAGTTCATGGAAACGGCTGTGCAGGATGCCGAAGGTGGCGTCGTCTTCTCTGGCCAAGGCAATCAGCGTCGCATCGGGTAATACGGTTGCATCCAGCCAGACAAACGTTCTGTATTTGGCCGTGATGGTCGTTGTAATGAAGCGCCGCAGCGTATTGGTGGCGCGCCGCATCTTGACCCGCACGCCATCGTAATGCCACCATTGCTGAACCAGACGGGGGTTGCGGTTTTCGGATCGGGTGGGCTTGACGTACAGGCGGCAATGCTCAAACGGCTTTTCGTATAACGATGCGTCGGCTTCGCTCATACCGGTTCCGAAATCGATGATCCATGTGTCGGACGGACGCCGTGTCACATCCAGTCCGTTTGACCATGGCCGCACCACGTCCGCGTTGGATTTTCCGTTCGGGTTGGGTAGCCGTAGCCAATCGCGCGCAAGACTGCCGGGGACATCGAAAGGTCCTGATCGTGTGGTTCCCTGGAATGCGACGCCGGTGTTCTCGGCCAGAGGTCGCGCGCGCGTCAGATCTATTTCGTACGCCGAAATTTCGCGGAGGCTGGACGAAATTTCAGAGGCAGGTTGCCCGTTCAAGTGACGCGGTATTTTTGAGGAGGAAAACGCGATCAGGGATACGCGGACGGCGGCGCCTTCATTGACCCAAGGTTCGTCACTCCAGGCATCAAAAATTGGTGCATCGGCGAGCACCCGTTTCAAGACTTCACGGCCAAATCCGTCGCGTATGGAGTTCGTGGCGACCAAACCGGCGGCGCTCAATTTGCCAGATGCAATTTGATTGCGTGATTTTTCAAACCAGTAGCTCACGAGATCAGCCAACCCAGGCACTCGGCCCGCGAATAGCTGCCGAAGGGTGTTGGCATACTCTTCACCCAATTCGCTGATGAACTTTTTCCCGCCCAGAAACGGCGGATTGCCCACCACCACCGTCGCCTGCGGCCACGCGGCTTCACTGGCGGTGCGCTGGCCGTTTTCGTCCGACCAGGCCAGCAGCGCGTCGCGGCATTCGATTTGTTCCAGCGGCTCCAGCACGGGGTTGAGTTTGGGCGGGTAGCCTTTGGCCATGCGCCACTGGATTTCGCCGATCCAGATGCTGACGCGGGCCAGTTCGGCGGCGTATTCGTTGAGTTCGATGCCCAGCACGTTGCGCGGGCCGGTGACCAGGTCTTGCTCGCGGTCCAGCCCCAGTTCGGCGGCTTGGTCGATGCTCAAAAGCTCGATGTCCTTGAGCGCCTTCAGGCCCAGAAACAGGAAGTTGCCGCTGCCGCAGGCCGGGTCGAGGATGCGCAAGGCGCTCAATTCGTCCAGCCACTGCGTGAAGCGCTGGTAGGTTTTGCGCCAGGCGGCGTCGCGGTATTTTTTGATTTTGGCCGCCAGCGCTTGCAGTTCTTGTGCGGTTTGCTCCCATTTTTGAAGCAGCGGGCGGGTGACGACGGGTTCGATGATGCGGCTTATGGTGGCCGGGTCGGTGTAGTGCGCGCCGAGCTGGCTGCGTTTGGCGGGGTCCAGCCCGCGCTCGAACAGGGTGCCGAAGATGGAAACGTCGATGGCGCTCCAGTTCAGGGCGGCGGCGTTGCGCAGTTCGGTGATGTCGGTGATTTCCAGCTTGGGCACGTCGATGCGCTGGAACAGGCCGCCGTTGAACCAGGGGATGTCATCGGGGCCGTACAGGCCGCCGCTGTGCATGGTGGTGAATAACTGGTGCATGCCGCCGGTCAGGCGCTCGCTGGTGAGGTGGCGGTTGCTGACCAGCCGCTCGAACATGCGGCCGGGCAGCAGGCCCACGTCTTCGGCGAAGAAGCAGAACAGGCACTGGGTGAGAAAGTGCGCCACCTGGTCGGGGTGGTGGCCGCGCCCGCGCAACTGTTCGGCCAGGGTGGCAAAGCTGCGGGCGGCTTGTTCGGTGATGTCGCGGTTGGTAGCGCGGGGGCGAAAGCTTTCCGGGTCGGTCCACAGGCGGCGCAGCAGTTCGCGGTGGGCGCTCTGGTCGAACTGGTCGATGCGGACGATGTACGTTTCGCTGGGGTGGCCGTTGAATTGGGTGTGGACGCGGATGGTCAGGCGGTCGCACACCACCAGCAGCGGCGGGTTGCCCAAGGGGCCGCTGTACCGCTGCAACTGGCTCAGGGCGGCGTCGAGGTTCTTGCCGGGGGCCTTGTTTTCCCAGGCGAAGTGGTTGCGGTAGAACACGTCTGCGTAGCCGCGCGCCTGGCCCAGAATGAGGGAGCGGCGCTCGAAGACGTATTCATCGGCCGTGCCGCCGCCGCCGGGCTTGGGCACGTCCAGCAGTTCGCACAGGTCGAGGAAATGGGTTTGCGCGCCTTGTTCTTCGTTCAGGTGCGCGCTGGGGCCGCCGGGGCCCCATTTGGCGATGAATTCGGCAGGGGTCATGGGCGGATGCCTCAAGCCTTACGCCGCGGCGTGGAGGAAAGAATCACGCTGCCGCGACCTCGACGTACTCGACATGACTGCTCGGCAAGGGGATCGGCGCGCCATCTTCGCGCAGACCTTCCAGGTGGAAGGTGATGGCGTCGCGGATTTGCTGCTGAACCTCGTCGATGGTGCTGCCGGTGGCAACGCAGCCGGGAAGGTCGGGCACATAGGCGCAGTAGTTGGCGGCGGCTTGTTCGACGACGATGGCGTAGCGCATGGATTTTTACCTCTTGAGGTTGGCTTGCTTGAGGATACTGTTAAGTGTGCCGGGAGACAAATCGTCGCTGGGCTTGCCCGCAACGGTGACGCGACCGGGTTTGGACGGGTGCTTGTATTGGCGATGGCTTCCGCGAGTTGCCACGAGAAACCAGCCGTCGTCTTGCAGCAGTTGCAGAATTTCAGCTACTTTCATGGGGCAAGCTCGCGCCGCAGCGCCGGGAACAGAATCACGTCGCGGATGCTGGGGCTGTCGGTGAGCAGCATCATCAGGCGGTCGATGCCGACGCCGCAGCCGCCGGTGGGGGG
>WRJY01000333.1 GCA_009778355.1 Desulfovibrionaceae bacterium
GCACATGACGCCCCCATGCTCCCTCGCTTCGCGCAGTGCGCTGCCCCCCGAGGGGGCCGCGCCGCGCCTTGGGAGCGGCCCGGCGGCGCGTCGGGCACACCTCAACCCACAGTAACTATTTGGAGCACCCATGGGACTGCCGCGCAAACTCAAGAACTTCGCCACCTTCGTCGATGGCGTCAACTACATGGGCGAGACGCCCGAAGTGACCCTGCCCACCCTCTCGCGCAAGATGGAGGAATACCGCTCGGGCGGCATGAACGGCACGGTCAGCCTCGATCTTGGCCAGGAGAAGATGGAGGCCGAAATCAAGGCCGCCGGCTGGCAGACCGAGTTGCTGGCGAGCTTTGGCGCTGGCACGCACGACGCCGTGCTGCTGCGCTTTGCCGGCGCGATCCAGAGCGACGACAGCGAGGCCGTGCAGGCCGTCGAGGTGGTCATGCGCGGGCGCCTGCAAGAGGCCAAGCCCGACAACATCAAGGCCGGCGACATGACCAACATCAGCTACAAATACCCGCTCAGCTACTACAAGCTCACGGTCAACGGCGAGGTGCGCATCGAGATCGACCTGGTCAACCTGGTCGAAGTCGTGAACGGCGATGACCGGCTGGCCGCCGTGCGCACCGCCTTGGGTATTTAAGGCGTATGCCATTCGTCGCCACCGCCAACCCGCCCGCCGCGCCGGCGGAAGAAACCGTCGCCAATGACGGCTGGTGGCCTGACTTCGACCCGCGCGAGGCGCGCGCGGCCTGCCGCCTTGACGGCGCGGTCACCTCCGAGCGCCTGATTCCAGCCTTGCAGTCGGCCATGCTCTCGGTCAATGCCGAGCTGAGCGCCTGGCAGCAGGCGCAGCGCGATCTGGGATACGCCAGCGCCGCCAGCGTGCCGCCCAGGCTCGGCGCTGAATCGGCGCAAGTGCTGCGCTACCGGCGCGCCGTGCACGCCTGCCTGCAAGCCGACCTGATGGAGGCGTACCGCAACATGAGCACGCTGCCCGATGGCATGAACAAGGATCACCGCGTGCTGGAAGCGCTCGTCGTGCAGATCGACGAACAGCGCCGCCAGCAGCGTTGGGCCATCAGCGACCTGCTGGGCATCCCGCGCACCACGGTGGAGCTGATATGAACCACCCCCAGGCTCCACTTGCTTGGCAATGTTGTGCCTCCCCCCTGCAAGAGGGCGCGCCCACTGGCCGGGGAAACCCCGGCCACGGGCGCCATGGCTCGGCCTGCTCTGCGGCCATTGGCTCCTTTTGGTTCCAGGCGTCGCAGGCGGTAACGGGGCAGTGTTCATGAGCACGGCCACCGCCACCGTCCGAGCCAGAGAGCACGACACGCTCGATGCGCTGTGCTGGCGGCACCTGGGACGCACCGCCGGCGTCGTCGAGGCCACGCTGTCCGCCACGCCCGGCCTGGCCGAACGCGCCGCCGACCTGGGCACTGGCCAGGCCGTCACGCTGGTGGCCGCCGCCGCCAGTCCCGCGCCACTGGTGCAGTTGTGGGACTGAGCGTGAATCAAATCAGCGACACCGCCGCCGGCACCGTGGCCGCCGCCAGCAGCAAAGTCACCACCGCCGGCGCAGGCGCCAGCATTGCGGGCGCGATTGCAAGCGACATGGGCGTGGCGCTGATCGGCGTCACGGTTGCCGTGCTGGGCCTGCTGTTCAACATCGCATTCAAGTGGTGGGACAGTCGCGCCAAATCGCTGGAAGTGGCGCACCACATCGCCCATATCAACGCCGAAGAAGATCGGGCCAATGAGCGGCACCAGTTGGAGGTGGCCGAGTTGAACGCGCGCATCAAAATGCTCGAATCCGGCCATAACGAGCTGCCGCCACCGAGGCAAGGCCAGGCCGCGAGCGTCTTGCCTGCGGATTTGTCATGAATGGCGGCAGCGGCGCGTCCGGCCCGCGCTCCATGCTGGCGGTCAGGATCGGCGCCAATGCGGCGCTGGTCGCCGCCGCGCTGGTCATGACCTACGAGGGCTATCGCGCCCGCGTCTACAACGACCCTATAGGCCGCCTGGCCGTGTGCTACGGCCACGACGACAAGAAGCTGAAAAAAGGCCAGCAATTCACAAAGGCCGAGTGCGAAGCCCTGCTCGACGTCGATCTGCTGCTGCACGCCGACGTATTGAACTGCGTTACAGAGCCAGCGATTGAAAAGCTCACCGATGGCCAGAAAGCCGCGCTGGTCTCCTTTGCCTTCAACGTCGGCGTTGACCGCGCCTGCGCCTCCACCTTCGTGCAGCGCATCAACGCCGGAGAAGGACAGGCCGCGTGCGCCGAACTCTCGCGCTGGGTCTATGCCGGCGGCAAGGTGCTGCCCGGCCTTGTAGCCCGCCGCAAGGCCGAACGATCGGTCTGTGAAGAAATACCAGACGCAGAAACGACGCCCCAACACTCCACGGCTTCGCCTGTTGCGCTGCCCCCCGAGGGGGCGCCCGCCGCCTTGGGGCGGCCCGGCGGCGACGGGGTGACTTCGTGATCGCCCTTATCGCTCGCCTGCTCGCCGCCCTCGCGGCCATCGGCATCGGCGCCGGCGGCGCGTGGTGGGTGCAGGCGCAACGCTACGGCTTGCAGATCGAGCAGATCAAGCGCCTGCAGACCAGCGCCGATCTGCAAAGCGCGCGCCAGGCCGTGGCGCAACTGGAAGGCATACAGAAAGGATTCAGCGATGCGCTCGCCAATTTCCAGTCAGTCCAGCAAACCAACGCCGCCGCGCAGCGCGATCTGGATCGCACTTTGCTTGACCTGCGCGGCGCTGCTGCCGGGCTGCGCGGGGACTTCGCAGCCCTGCCGCAACGCATCGCCGCCGCTGCCCAGCCCGCCCTCGCAGAGTACGCCGCAACCTGCACAGCCGTATTCGAGGAACTGGCAGAACGAGGTACGAGACTGGCAGAAAGCGGTGCAGAACTCGCGCGAAAAGCTGATGGCCACGCCGCTGATGCAAGACTGATGCAGGAGTGGCCCCATCGAGGGAGCGACTGACCCATGTTGAAGCTCAACAGCCTGCGCGCCCTCATAGAGCAGTGCATCCCTGACCTGCAACGCGACCCCGAGCGCCTGAAGATCATCGGCGAAGGCGGCCACGTCGTCGCCACCGGCACCGCCTCGCTGTCGTTCGAGTACCGCTACACCGCCTTCGTGACGATCCTCGACTACACCGGCCACACCGATGCGCTGTTCGTCCCCCTGCTGGCCTGGATGCAAGTCAACCAAAGCGAGCAGTTGGACAACGAAAAAACGCGCGAAAAAGCCATCCAGTTCGAGCTCCACCACCTGACCAATAGCTCAGTTGACATCGGCATCTGGCTTGATCTAACCGAGCGCGCCATCGTGCGGCGCGATCCGCTGCCGGATGCGCCGGGCCGCGTTACCGTCACCCACCCCGACGAACCGCGCCGCGCCGGCGAGCCGTCCGTTCCTGGACGCGAATACGGCGGCGGCGAACCAGGCGGCCCCAACAACCCGCTGCCAGAACGCTGGGAACTGTGGCTCAAGAATGAAAAGCTGGCCGAATGGGATCAGCTTCCAGCACCCGCGCGCGACTTGTTCAGGCCGGCCTTGAAATGATGGCCCCCACGCTCCACGGCTTCGCCTGTTGCGCTGCCCCCCGAGGGGGCTGCCCCGCCTTGGGGCGGCCCGGCGGCGGGGCCTGACTCCCCATGCCCGCGCGCCTGCAATCCCTCGAAACCTGGGCCGCCGCCCTGATGGATCGCATCGGCCCGGCGGGCTGCCGTCAACTGGCCCTGCAAATCGCCCGCGAGCTGCGCACCCGCAACATGCGCCGCATGCGCGCCCAGCAAGACCCTGACGGCGCGCCGTGGCAGCCGCGCAAATCATCAAGCGGGCGGCGCAGAAAGAGCGTCAAAACGGCCCCCATGATGCGCGGCCTGGCAACCGCCAAATGGCTGCGCACCGCGGCAACCCAGAGCGCCGCCACCGTGTCGTTCGCTGGCCGCGCGCAGCGCATCGCTCGAATCCACCACTTTGGCGAGCGCGCCGCCGTCAACTTCCCGCGCGGCCCCATGTACGACTACCCCGCGCGCGAATTGCTGGGCCTGGCCGACGACGACTTGGAGCGCATCGGCGATATGGTGCTGGCGCGCGTGTCTGGACGATGACCCGGCGCGCGCGCTCAGAAGTCCAGTTGAGACTCTTGGATGCCAAGCGCAGCGGCGATCTTTTCGCGGCTGGATTTGCGGATTGTTTTTTTGGCCTCAAGCTGCGCATAGGCGCCTTGTGTAATGCCCATGCGTTGCGCCAGATCCGTTTGTGTCAGACCATAAAACTCACGCCATGCGTGGGCGGCGGACCAGTCGTTGTCCATCGCCAGGTCAACCACGGCGGCAGGAATGCCCGGCTCGGCCTTGGCGCGGCTTTTGACACGGCCCTTTACCAGGGCTTGATAACGATCGAACGGAAGCACCGCAAAGGCCGGATGGCCGCCGGCATCGCGGAGGATTTGAACCGAATCAGTAAGTGTGTTCGTCACGTTTTTTCACCTCTTGAATCAAAACGATGTGGGCAGCGCCATCGAAGTCGAAGAACACCCGAAAGTTGCCCACCCGCAGCCGGTACTGGCACTCGTGATCGACCAGCGCCTTGACGTTCGCACAGTCCGGCATGTTCTCCAGCTTGTTGCACTCCTGCCGAACCATCTTGCTGTCAGCCGGTTGCAGCTTGCGCAACTGCCTGGCCGCTTTCTTCGAGTAAACGACATCGTTCTTCACTCAGGCGGCAACCGGCTGCGTGCGCTGCACGCGCCGCTGTACCTCAGGCGCATGGCGGGCCTGCCACAGATCGTAGACGGCTTGCCCGGCCAGCCACAAATCGGCCCGCCCGCCGCGATCAGCGCCCAGCCACGCCTCGATGCGCAGCGCCATCTCGGGGCTGATCGCCGCGCGCCCATTGATGATGCGCGAGAAAGCCGTGCGCGTCACGTCCAATTGACGCGCCGCATCGGTAACCGTCAAACCCAACTCGGGCAGTACGTCATCGCGCAGCGTAATGCCAGGATGCGGAGGGTTGAATTGAATGCTCATCTGGAGTGTCCTTTCCTTGGGTCAGTGGTAGTCCTGGTAATCGAGCAGTTCAGCGTCGGCGCCGTTAAAACGGAAGGTAACGCGCCAATTGCCGTTGACCCATACAGACCAATGCCCGTTGCTCAACGGATGCAGCCGCCAGCCTGGAACGTTCATGTCCCGCGGCTGCGCGGCCACGTTCAAGCGCGCCAATTGCCGTGCCAACCGCTCGGCATGATGCGGCTGAATGCCGGTCTTGCGGCCCGTCTCGAAGAACAGTTGCAGCCCTTTATGGCGAAAACTCTTTATCATGGCCGCATTGTATAGCAACGCTACACACGAAGACAACAAACATCATTGACCGCGTGTCCTGCGGCAGGCCGTAAACGCCCCGCCTACAGCGCCCGCCGCTGGCGGTAACGGGCGAGCGCGGGCAGCATCGCAGTCCAGTCATGGACATACCGATTCAGCAAACCGAAAGCCCTTACGAGCTGTCGCGCGCCATCAACAACCTGGCCCGCCTGGGCGCCGTGGCCGAGGTGCGCCTGACAGCGCCTGCGCGCGTGCGCGTGCGTTGCGCGGGCAACGTCACCGGCTGGCTGCCGTGGATCGCGCACCGCGCCGGCGGCGAGCGCGGCGGGCGCAAGTGGCATCCGCCGGTGGTTGGCGAGCAGGCGCTGGTCATCAGCCCCGGCGGCGATCTGGCGCAAGGGCTGGCGCTGCTGGGCGTGTATTCCGACGCCATGTCCCAGCCCAGCGAGGAGGCCGCCTGCGAGCGCACAGACTGGAACGAAACCGACCACTGGCAATGGCTGGATGGCGCGCACGAAATGCGCGTCGAGAAAAGCTGCACCATCAACGTCGCCGACGCGGTACGCCTGCTAATGACGCCCGAATCGGCCCGCGTCACCACGCCCGAGGCCAGCATCAGCATCGGCCCTGGCGCCAGCGTCGTCATCCGCGCCGGCAGCGCAGCGCTGTCGATTGGAGCCGGCGGCATCAGCAGCAACGTGGACATCAACGCCGAAGGCATCAGCCTCGAAACTCACGTGCATCTCGACGTCGAACCCGGCAGCAGCACATCGGGCCCACCGGCATGATGAACAGATCAACGGGCCGCGCCATCGCGCCGCTGGAACACCTGAAGCAAAGCATTGGCGACATCCTCGCCACGCCGATTGGCTCGCGCGTGATGCGGCGCGCCTATGGCTCGCAGGTGCCGCTGCTGATCGATCAGCCGGACAACCCGATCACCCAGCTTCGCGTCACCAGCGCCGCTGCCGCCGCGCTCATGCGCTGGGAACCGCGCCTGGCGCTGACCACCATCCGCGTGCGCCGCAACCCGGAAACGCCGGGCCGCGCCGAACTGGTGATAGAGGGCGACTTTCTCAGCCCCGCCGCAGCGCGGCAGCGCGCCATCAAGCTCACCGTGGCCTTGGGGAACGTTCAGTGATCAACCTGGAAAGCCTGCCCGCGCCGCTGGTGGTGGAGCCGCTCGACTTCGAGGCCATCCTGGCCGAGATCAAGGCCGATCTGCTGCGCCGCTACCCAGACGCCGCCGACGTGCTCGACCTCGAATCCGAGCCGCTCACAAAGCTGATGGAGGCGTTCGCCTACCGCGAACTGCTGTACCGCGCCCGCGTCAACGACGCCGCCCGCGCGCACCTGCTGGCCTTTGCCACCGGCAGCGATCTGGATCACCTGGCCGCCCTGTTCGGCGTGCTGCGCCAACCAGCAGAAACGGACGAACGCCTGCGCGCCCGCTTGCAACTGCGCATCGCCGCGATGGCCGGGCAAGGCACGCGGGAACATTACGAATTTCACGCCATGACGGCCTGCGCCGACGTGCGCGCCGCCCACGCCACCACGCCGCAACCAGGCGCTGTGCGTGTCGTCCTGTGGCTGGAAGACGGCGCAGACGCTGATGCCGTCCAGCAAACCGTGCTGTCCGCGCTCGATGCGGATGACGTGCGCGTACTGGGCGTCCCGGTGACTGTTGGCGCGGCGCGGCCAAAGCCCATCGACGTGAGCGCGCGAATCTGGCACGCGCCGTCCGCCCTGCCCACGCTGCTCGACGTGCTGCGCCAGCGCATGGCCGATGCCTTTGCCGCCCGCGCCACGCTGGGAATGCCCGTGTCCCGAAGCTGGATCACCACCCTGCTGCACGCCGATGGCGTGGCCGCTGTCGAGTTCATGGGCAACGCCACGCCGCCCGCCAGCACGCCGCTGGCCGATGACGAATACCCCGTGCCTGGCGTCGTCACGCTCGATGACATGGGGGTGTTCGCGTGACGCAGTTGCGCAGGCACATCCTGCCGCCGCAAACCACGCCGCTGGAGCGCGCGGTCGATCAAACCCTGCCCGCTTGGGACTGGATGGCCGAATCCGCCGCGCCGGCTGCCGTGCGGCGCGACCCGGAATTCGTGCCCTGGCTGGCCGTCGATTGGCAGGTGTCGCAGTTCGCGCCCTACTTCGACTCGGTTCCCGCGCTGCTCTCCTCCGCAATCCCGTGGCTGATGCAGCGCGGCAACCCGGCCAGCGTGCGCGCCGTGCTGAACTGGCTTGGCTTCGACGGCATCGCTCTCGATGAGGATGAATCCTGGCTGCACCTCGACCTGGGCCGGCTGGTGCAGGACGCCGAACTGAAGCCAGTGGCCCACGTCGTGCGCGCCAGCATCCCCGCCCACGTGAAGTTTTATCGGGTCTTCCACGGCTGGGACTTGCGCCCGATCCGCACCGATTCAGGCCGGCTCGACGATGCCTTGCTCGACGACGACAGTGGCGTGTGGGTCGATGTATGGCCCCATGGCAACCACATCAAGGTTAGCCAGGGCGAGCTGTGGCGCCGCCCTGCCGTCGCCGCCCCGCCGCTGGGCGTGGCCACGGCGCAGACCGCAGTGACCAGCAGCCGCGTGATCCGCGACGACCTGCCGCTGCTCGACAACTGGCGCCTGGACAGCCAGATTCTGGTGGACGTGACTGGCGGCGCCACCGGCCTGCAATCCACCTACGTGCCCGCCTTCCCGCGCCTGCAGGCCGTGTGCCTGCCGCCCGTAGAAGTCACCGATACCGCCGCCGCTTGGCTGCCGGGCGCGCCCGCAACCGCGCAGGCCGGCGCGCACGTCAACGCCAGCAACCGCGCCAACGACGACGCCCGCGCCTGGAGCGGCGCGTGGGACTCCACACCATGGCGTCCGTCCTTTCAAACCCGTACCACCGTCACCGAGGAAATTTAGAACATGGCCGTCCTGCAAGAACATGGCCGCACCGCGCTGGCGGTGTCGGTAGCACAGCGCACCCTGCACCTCGCCTGGGGCCGAGGCAATCCGGCCTGGGACTCAGCGCCCGCGCCAGAACCCACCAACGCCACCAAGCTGGTCGATGAGATCGGGCGCCGAGAGGTGAACGACGTCAGTTTCGTAAAGCCCGATCCGGCGGGCGCCATCGAAATGCCCAACGGCGATCGCTACACCGTCAGCGCCGACCCCACCACCTGGCTGCTGCTGCGCGCCACCTTCGGCTTTACCGACGCCGAGGGCGAGGACGTGCGCGAGTTCGGCGTCTTCATCGACAGCGTGATCGACCCCGCCGTGCCGCCCGGCCAACGCTGGGCGCTGGCCGCCCAGGTGCTGGATGGCGGCTGGCTCTACACGCTGGAACGCCGCCCGGCCAACTACCGGCCTGGGACGAAACGCGAAATGGAAGAAGTCGTTTTGGCCTTTTGAGCGTGCAAGACATGAACGATCCAACCTACAACCACTACGACCCCGCCAAGGCTTACGAACGCCTGCTGTTCCGCCCCGACCGCGTGATCCAGAGCGCCGAACTCAACGAGATGCAGAGCATCGCCGCCGCGCGCCTGCGCGGCGTGGCCGACGTGCTGTTCAAGGAAGGCGACATCGTCAACGCCTGCCAATGCGTCGTTGACGCCAACACCGGCGCCGCCATGCTTGAAGCCGGCGCGCTGTACGTGTCCGGCGCGGTGCGCGGCGTCGGGCCGGGCGCGTTTACCGTGCCCACCGTGGGCGCTGTGTACGTCGGCGTCTATCTGCAAACCAGCGTCGTCACCGAGCTGGAAGACCCCGGTCTGTACAACCCGGCGGCGGGCACGCGCGGCTACGGGGAGGCCGGGGCCGGGCGCGAGCGCATCACGCTGGCATGGGGCCAAAAGGACGACGGCACGCCGGGCAGCTTTTACCCGGTCTGGACGGTGGTCGACGGCACCGTGATGCCCAAGGAGCCGCCGCCCAACATCGACGCCGTGACGCAGGCCATCGCCCGCTACGACCGCGACAGCGCCGGGGGCACCTACGTGATAGAAGGCATGGAAGTGATCCAGTCCGCCGACCTGCCGACCGGACAGCAGGTGTACAGCCTGCGCGAAGGCAGCGCGCGCATAGGCGGCAACGCCATCCAGTTGGCCGCCAGCCGCCGTTTGGTCTATGACGCGCAACCGGATTTGCAATGGATCGACAGCGAGCCGCACACCTCCACCACCGAAGGCGCGCAACGCGTCAACTTCGACCGCTCGCCGGCTGTGGGCGCGCCGCAGGTGCGCGTGCAGGCGCGCCGCACGGTCAGCGTGATTCACGGCGGTTTTACCGGCGCCGCCGATCCGCTGCCCGACAACACCGTGCTGGTCATCGACAAGATCGAGCAGGGCGGCACGGTGTTCGCGCCCGGCGCCGACTACGTGCTGACCGCCGGGCAAATCGACTGGTCGCCCAGCGGCGCCGAACCCGCGCCCGGCAGCGCGTACAGCGCCACCTACCAATACATGCTGCAAGCCGCGCCGCAGGACGTGGATGCCAGCGGCTGTACCGTGGCCGGCGCGCTGCCGGGCACGCTGATTCTCCTCAGCTACCACTACGCCCTGCGCCGCTACGACCGGCTGGTCATGAACGGCGACGGCTCCACAGCCTGGGTGCGCGGCGTGCCCGCCCCTTGGTCGCCCAAACCGCCGGCCACGCCCGCATCCTGCCTGCTGCTGGCCACCGTGTACCAGAGTTGGGATGCCAATCGCCGCATCGAGCAGGACCAGATTCGCGTCGTGCCGATGCAGACGCTCAACCAGTACCGCGACTGGATCGCCGGCATCTACGGCGACCTGGCCGAGCTGCGCCTGTACGTCGATGCGCAGGGGCGGCATTCGGGCGTCAAGAAAGGGCTGTTTGCCGATGCCATGCTCGACGACAGCGTGCGCGACGCCGGCGTGCCGCAAACCGCGTTCATTATGGGCGGCTGGCTGCAACTGCCGATGGGCATCGCCATCCAGCAGATCGGCCTGAATATCACCGAGCCGCAGACCACCGCCTGGGAGGCCGTGCCCGTCATCACGCAAGGCGCGCGCACCGGCTCCATGCTGGTCAACCCTTACAGCGCGTTCGACGCGCTGCCGTGCTGGGCCGTGCTGACGCCCAGCGTGGACTACTGGAGCGAAACCGATACGCAATGGGCCAACCCGCTGATTCGTTCGATGGTTGCCAGCACCGCCAGCGCGCAGGGCTTGCGCAACGGGCAGGTTATCGACGAAGTGCTGTCCACCACCAGCAGCGCCGCCGCCACGCTGCGGCCCATCGTGGTGAATTTCTCCATCGGCTTTCCGGCGGGAGACACGCTGCACGCGCTGACATTCGACGGCGTTGCGGTCGATGCGCAGCCGCTGCCAGGCGGCTCGCTGGTGGCTACAAAGGACGGCCTCAAGGGGCAGTTCCAGATTCCAGAAGGCATACAGGCTGGCGCCAAGATCGTGCGCTTTACCGGCAATTCCGGCAACACCGCCGAGGCGCTGTTCGTTGGTCAGGGCACTCTGCTGACATCGACCATGCAAAAAGTCACCATCGCAACCTACGACCCGCTGGCGGAGACTTTCACGCTCGACGCCGAGCGTGAGATATGCGGCGTTGACCTGTGGTTTACAGCCCGTGGCGCGAACGACGTACACGTGCAGTTGCGCACCGTGCAATCGGGCGTTCCATCGCGCGCCATCGTCGCCGAGTGCATTCTTGCGGCTGGCTCCATCGCCACCGGCGGGCCAACGCGCGCCGCATGGCCGCCCGCGCTGCTGGCCGCCAACCAGGAATACGCGCTGGTCGTGCTGACCAACGACCCAGACACCGCGCTGGCCGTGGCCGACCTGGGCGCGTGGGACGAAGCCAGCGGCCAATGGGTGTCCAGCCAGCCCTACCAGGTCGGCGTGCTGCTGTCATCCTCCAACGCCAGCACCTGGACGGCGCACCAGACGCGCGACATGACATTCGCCCTGCTGGCAGCGCGCCACACTGAAAGCCAGCGCGTCATCGACCTGGGCCAGGTGGCCGTGCAGGAGGCTACCGACCTGGTGGTACTGGCCGGCGCGGTAACGCCCGCCGCCGGCAGCGGCGCGAGCTTTGCGCTGACGCTCGACGACGGCGCCGTGCTCGAAGCCGCCGCCGGACAGAGCGTGCAGCCGCCCGCCCGCTACACGGGCAACGTCAAGGTCAGCGCGCGCCTGACTGGCGGTGAGGCCACGGCGGGCCAACTGTTGCCAGGAATGCAACTGCTGGCCGCCAGCGTGCAGCCCGCGGGCGATTACGTCAGCCCGGCCATCAACGCGCAAGGCGGCACGGAACTGACCGTGATCCTCGAAGCCCTTTTGCCCGCAGGCAGCGCCCTCACCGTGCAAATGCAGGCCGTGGGCAGCGAGGGCTGGGTTGACGTGCCCTACCAGTCCAGCAGCCCGCAAACCGCCGGCGTGCTAGAACTGACGTACCACAAGGCGGGCATCGCCTGCGACCAATTGCGCGTGCGCGCGCTGCTCACCGGCAGCCATGCAGCCCGCCCGCTGGCGACCAACCTGCGCGCGTTCGTCATATGAATACCACCCCCGTAGCGCGCCGCCCCCTCTCCCGCTTGCGGGAGAGGGTTGGGGAGAGGGCCGGGCGCAACCAGCGAGCTTGATCCATGATCGACGACAAAACAGCTTCCCAACACTGGCCGCTGCCGCACCCCGGCAACCTGCTGTCAGACGACGTGCTGCGCCTGAGATCGGCCCTGCAAGACGCCGATGCGGCCATGGCCGCACTGCAAGCGGAAAACGCCGGCCTGAAAGATGGCGTGGCGTCAGCCGCCGCGCTCGCCGAATCCGTGAATTGCGCGCTTCAGTCTGGCCTGAGCGCGACTGCCGAGCAAATCGAGGCGGTCCTCAACAGCAAAATCACCAAGGACAGGCTGGGCGCATCGGCTGTGACAACGGTTGCGCTTGCCGATTCCGCGGTTACTGGCACCAAAGTCACCGACAAGACAATCAGCCACCCCAAGCTGGTGATCGGCGACGCCATCAACCTGCTGGCGGAACCGCGATTCGACAACGGCGGCGTTGGGTGGCGGTTTGCATACCCGGCGGCTGTAGCGGTTGTCAGTATTGCCGGGCCGGACGGCTACGACATCAGCGTGCTGCGATTCACCCCGGACCGTGATGACTTCAATGCAGCGGACAACAACGCCTTTACATTGGTAAACGACAACAAAAAACTGCGCCCGGTGGTTGCTGGAACGACGTTCCGTTTTTCGATGCGGGCGCGTCTGGTCAGCGGTAACGCTGGAAAGCTGCGGATGCGCACGCTCGAAAAAAACAATGCCAGCGGCCCCAATTCATGGCCGGTTGTCACGAACGACCTGAACGCGGCAACGGCAACGCCAGGCAAGTGGGTCGTGTTGACCGGCACGAGAACGGTGTCCAGCGGCATGAATTACCTGGGCGTTCATATTCATGCAACGGGCGCGACGGGCGCGGTGTTTGAGGTTTCGGAGGTTGTTATGCAGCAAGTGACTGCCGGCAAGCTGGCGGTAAAGGAGTTTTTGACCAGTGGCACATTCACGCCTTCGGCCCTGTTGGTGGCCAACGGAGGCGGATGCTGGGTGCGGCTGCGCGGCGGCTGCGGCGGCGGCGCTGGCGGTGGAGCTGGGCATGCAGCATCGTCATCGGGGATGGGAGTTGGAGGCGGCGGCGGCGGAGGCGGCGGCTTGGGCGACGACACCACTGAAATGGTCACGGTTCTTGCCAATGTGAGCGTCGTCATTGGCGGCGGCGGCGCCGGTGGCGCCCCAGGAGCCGCGGGCGGTGATGGCGGCAGTTCATCCTTTGGCGCTCTGACGGTTTTGGGCGGCAAAGGCGGCGAACCTGGTAAAGCCGCTGGCTACTCTATTGGCGGCGATGGCGGCGCTGGTGGCGCTGGATCGTTGCTTGGCAGCGGGTGCGGAGGAGACGGCGGCGCTGCGGGTGGTACCGGCGGCGCCGCCGGGTCCGGTTTTGGGTCTCCTGGCGGTACCCAGAAAACGGCCAGTTACGGCGGCAATGGCGGCAGCGGTGCGCGCTCGATGGGGTGCGGGTTCGTACCCGGCGGCACGGGCGGCGTTGCGGCTATCCCTGTAGGAGGCGATGGTGGCAACGGGCAGGCTGTGGATAGCAGTCATTGGGCGGGCGGAAACGGCGGCGGCGGCGGCGGCGGCACGGCCAGCTCTAACGCATACCCAGGCGCGGGCGGAGCTGGCGGCGCAGGTAGCCCTGGCCGTGTGACCGTGTGGTGGTACGAATGAGTGGGGACAACATGCAATACGCACTGATTCAAAACGGCACGGTGGTCAACGTCATCGAGGCCGATGCGCAGTTCGCCGGTGAGCTGCAAGGCTTCGACGCCGTGGTCGAGGCCGGCGGCGCTTGTATCGGCTGGACATGGGACGGCCAGGCGCTCGCGCCGCCGCAGACTGCCGATGCCCCGCCGCAAGAACCCGCGCCCGCCGCGCGGCGCATCACGCGGCTGGCGTTTCGCAACCGCTTCACGGCAGCCGAGAAGGTGGCGCTGGAACTGGCCTCGCTCGACGACCCAGCCGCGCCAATGGCGCAGCGCCAGCAGGCGGCGATGCTGCGGGTCAACCTCGACGACATCAAGACCGCCAGTTGGATCGACCTGGATTTGACCGACACCCGCGCCGGCGTGCGGCAAATGCAGGCGCTGGGGCTGCTGGCGCAAGGCCGGGCCGATGAAATACTCGACGCGCCGGTGCGCCCTGAGGAAATGCCGCAGTAATGGCAAGCTGGCTGCTGAACATCGCCATCGCCATCGACCAGTTGCTCAACACGCTGCTGGCCGGCCAGCCGGACGAAACCCTGTCCAGCCGCGCCCACCGGATGCGCGTCAAGGGCCAGCGCTGGTGGGGCTGGACGGCGAACGCCGTCGACCTGCTGTTTTTCTGGCAGTCCGGCCACTGCGAAGCCGCCTACCAGTCCGAGCTCGATCGCACGCAGTTGCCGCCCGAGATGCGGCGGCTGTAGCCGCGCCCGCTACACCGCCCATCGCTGGCTTTCCCGCGCCGCCCGCGCAATCATTTGTTCACCCGGAGTTCACCCGGATACCTCCTGGTATGGCGCAACGCCATCCTTTGCCGCCCGCCCGCGCCTTTGCTCTTTTTCATGCGGGTGGGCGGCATTTTCTTTTCTGGACCGACCCATGAGCAAAACCGACACCACCGAAGCGCACAACGGCGCTCACGACGCCCAGCCCACCGCAGCCAGTCGCCCCGCCGCCGGGCCGTCCCAAGGCGGGGCAGCCCCCTCAGGGGGCAGCGCACCATGCGAAGCAGGGGAGCGTGGGGGCTTTACAGCACCGCAGACCGTCACCGTGACGCTGGAAGCGCCCATTGCGCGCGGCAAAACCGCCATCACCACAGTGCAGTTGCGCAAGCCCAAGGCGGGCGAGCTGCGCGGGCTGCTGCTGACCGACCTGCTGCAAATGAAAGTCGATGCGCTGGCGCTGCTCTTGCCGCGCATCAGCACGCCCACGCTTACCAAGCCGGAGATCGACGCGCTAGACCCCGTTGACCTGATCGCGCTTGGCGGCGAGGCCATCGGTTTTTTCTTGAGCAAGGGGCAGAAGGCGCACAGCGCCGAATCCCCGAACGAGTAGAGCAGGCCATGGCCGACCTGGCCATCAGCTTCCACTGGCGGCCCGCCGATATGGATGGCATGACGCTGAACGAGCTGATGGACTGGCGCGAACTGGCGCGCCAGCGGATGCAACCCGATCAAGATCGCTGACAGGTGTTACAGTGAGTCATGGACTTTGTGCTGCAAATCATTGGCTGGGCGTTCGTGGGCTTGCTGTTCTTGTCGGCGTTGAGCGTGGCCGGCTGCTTCGTGCTCTATCCTGTGATGTGGTGGATGGAAGCGCGCAACGAACGGAAGTTGCAGAACATGCTGGATTCGATTCACCGCGAGTTCCCGTTTACACGCGAGGACTACGGCAAAAGGCAGCTTGCCGACGTAGTCGATTCGATTCTGGGCGAGTCTTCTCCCGCACACAAAGCCTAGCGCCTGTAGGTTGGGGTGAGCCGAAGGCGATGCCCAACATGGGGCGTCTCGCCATGTTGCCACGGGAGGCGCGCCGTGGCAGTTGACCGGCTACAGCTTCAAGTCATTCTGGACATGGCCGACAAGGCGTCGGCCCCGCTCAAGCGCGTTACGCTTGGCGCGACGGAATTCGGCAAGAAAATCACCGAATCTGAGAATGCGCTGAAAAAACTGCAACGCCAGCAGCAGATGTTTGCCCGCGCGCGCGACCTGCAACAGCGGTTTGGCGAGAACAAAAGGGCGCTCGACAAAGCCAGGGCCGATCTGGGAATTTACCTGTCGGCGCTCAAAAAAGGCGGCGACATTGCCAAGAGTGTTGGCAAGCCTTACCGCGAGGCGCAGGCGCGTGTCAACGAACTGGCCAAGGCGCACCGCAAGCTGACCGATCAACTGGTGCAGATGCGCGGCGCGCTCACGCAATCGGGCGTCAAGAACCTTGCCACCGATGAGGCCCGGCTGGCCGAAAAAATAAAGTCGGTCAACACCCAGCTTGAACGGCAACGGCCCCGGCTGGAAGCCATCGAGCGGATCAACGCGCGCCACACCAAGACCATGATGCACATCGGCATGGCATCGGCCACGGGCTACGCTATGCGCGCCTCCGGTTCGCATTTTTTCGGGGCCATGGGCGGCGTCTTGGGGCCAAGCAAGCACGGGCAGATAGAGGAGGCGCGCATTCGCGCCCTGGGCCGCCCCGATGGCGAGACCAACGATGCCATTGCCTACGCCAAGAAACTGCGCATTGCGGGCGCCAGCGCGGTGGAAAGCATTGGCATGATGGGCGACGCTCTGTCGGTGTTCAATGACGCGCACGAAGCGAAGCTGGTCTTGCCCATGATGGCCAAGATGAAGGCCGCCAACCAAGTGCTGTATGGCGAAGAGGGCGGCGACCGCGACCGGCAGTTGCTGGACATGCTGAAAGTGGGTGAAGGGCGCGGCGGCGGCAAGGACGAAGCCGCCATGGCCGTGCAGGCCGACTGGATACAAAAGGCCATCAACGCATCGCGCGGGCGCGTGGACGCGGAACAGTACCGGCAAGCCCTGCAACGGGGCGGCGTCATGGCCAAGGGCATGAGCGACGCGGCGTTCTTCGGCCTGGAGCCTCTGATTCAAGAGGTTGGCAGCGGCGGCACGGTGGGCAACGGTTTGATGTCTGCTTACCAGAACGTCATCAACGGCAAGGCCACCAAGGGTTCGATCAAAATCCTGGGCGACGCCGGTCTGATTGGCGACTACAGCAAGGTCGATCATGACAAGGCCGGGCAGATAGCGCACATCCGCGCGGGCGCGCTCAAGGGGTCGCGGCAGTTTCAGTCCGACCCGCTGATGTGGGTGCATGACGTGCTGCTGCCAACGCTCAAATCACGCGGCTACACGACGCCGGAGCAGATCAAGAACGTCATCGGCGGCATGTTCAGCAACCGCTCGGCATCCAACCTGTTCGTGACGATGGCGCAGCAGATCGACCAGTTAATGGCCGCGCGCGAACGCCTGGGCAAAGCCAAGGGCATCGACGCCACGCACCAGGAAGCGCTGGGCACGCCGGATGGCAAGGAACAGGCGTTGAAAGCGCGGCGCGATGACCTGTACAAAAAAATCGGCGACGCCGTCATGCCGACCTACGTCAAGCTGCTGGAAGTGCTGACCAAGGTCGTTGAAAAGGTAGCGGCTTTCGTTGAGCAGAACCCCACAATTGTCAAGTGGGTCGCCATTGTCGCAGCCGCGTTCATGGGGCTGGTCATGGCCGGCGGCTCGCTGATCATTGTCCTGGCCTCCATTTTTGGGCCGATACAGTTGATCCGGTTTGCACTGGCGCGCATGGGCGTTGCCATGTTCGGCGCGCGCACGGCCAGTCAGGTACTGATGAGCGCGCTGCGCGGCATGTGGTCGGCGCTGGGCGCGGTGTTCCGGGGCGCATGGCGGCTGCTGTCCGGCGGCTTGGGCGTTCTGCGCTCGCTCGGCACGGTGCTGATGACCGTGGGGCGCGTGGCCATCGGCTTTTTGTTCACCCCGCTGGGCGCGGCGCTGGCGCTGCTGGCTGGCGCGGCCTATCTGGTGTACCGAAACTGGGACGGCATCGTGGGCGGCCTGAGGGCGATCTGGGGAAACATCAAGGAATGCGTGCTGGAGTTCATCGAAAGCCCCGCCAAGGGCTTGGCGCGGCTGGCGATGCTGCCGGTGACGGTGATCCAGTACACCGCCGGCGTCGTCGGCATGTTGTTTGAAAAAATAGCCGAGTGGAAGATTCCCTTCATCAGCGCCGGCGCGAAATTCATCGCCGGCATTCTGGAAGGAATCGCGTCCAAAGCCAAGGCGCTCAAGGATGGCGTGGTCAGCATGGCCTCTGACATCGGCGACTGGTTCAGAGAAAAACTCGGAATCCACAGCCCCAGCCGCGTGTTCATGGAGTTCGGCGGCTTCATCGGCGAGGGCGCGGCGCTGGGCATTGAGCGCAGCACGCAGCTTGCCAAGAACGCCGCGCTGGCGCTGGCCGCCGTCACGCTGGCCCCCGTGGGCATGGCGGCCAATCTGCCCGCGCTGCAAGGCGCTGGCTTGGCGCAGCCCGGCGCGGGCGCTGCTGGTGCGCGCATGGGCGGCAGCAGCTACACCATCACCATCAACGCCGCGCCCGGCATGGCCCCGCAGGCCATCGCCCGCGCCGTGGCCGCCGAGCTTGACCGGCGCGAGCGCGCCCAGCGCAGCCGCGTCATCAGCCAGATGAGCGATACCGAATGAGCACCACGATGATGGCCCTGGGGCAATTCATGTTCGGCCTGGATACGCTGGCCTTCGAGCAGTTGCAGCGCGCCACCGATTACCGCCACCCCACCAACAGCCGCGTGGGCGCGATGCCCGCGCGCCAATTCGCCGGGCTTGGGGACGACAAGATCACCCTGACCGGCTTGCAAGTGCCGGAGTTCAAGGGCGACCGCAAGGCGCTGGACACCCTGCGCAAGATGGCCGCCGACGGCGCGGCCTACGCGCTGGTGGCTGGCGCGGGCACGGACAACGTGCTGGGCGCGTGGGTGATCGAAAGCGTGCAGCAGACCGGCAGCATCTTCATTGCCGAGGGCGTGCCCCGGCGCGTGGAATTCAGCCTGCAACTGGACCGCGTGGAAGACAAGCGTGCCGAGCCTGACGGCGGCGCATCCGCCGGTGGCAACCCCGCGTTTGACGACGACTTCACCGACTACGACGGCGGCGACGGTATGTGGGAATGGTGGCTGTAGATGACAACCCCCACGCTCGGCACTACGTGTCCTCGCTGCCCACCTAGGGGGCGCGAGCTTGCTTTGGGCGGCCCGGCGCTGCGCTCATGACCGGCCACCACCAGCCCGACTACCGCCTGAACGTTGACGGCCAGGACATCACGTCCAAGCTCGGCGCGCGCCTGATCGAGCTGCGCCTGCGCGAGTGCCGCGGGGGCGAGGCCGACACGCTGGAAATCACGCTCGACGACGCCGACCGCCGCATGGCCATACCGCCCAAGGGCGCGCGCATCGCCCTCACGCTGGGCTGGGCCGGCGGCGCGATGTACGACAAAGGCGAGTTCGTGGTCGATGAGGTGGATCACTCTGGATCGCCCGACCGCCTCACCATCCACGCCCGCGCCGCCGACATGGGCCGCAGCCTGAACCTGCGCGCGAGCAACAGCTACCACGAAACCACGCTGGGCCAGATCGTGCGCGAGGTGGCCGCGCGGGGCGGCTTGCCCGCGCACATCGACCCCGAGCTGGACGCCCGCCCCGTGGAGCACGTGGACCAGACCGGCGAGAGCGACCTGAACTTCATCAACCGCCTGGCCCGCCAGCATGACGCGGTGTGCAGCATCAAAAAGGGCCGGTTGGTGTTTTTGCGCACCGACAGCCGCACCACCGCCAGCGGCGCGGCCATAAGCGCGATTGAGATCACGCGCCAAGACGGCGACCAGCACCGCTGGCACAGCGCCGAGCGCAGCGCCTACGGCGGCATACGCGCGCGCTGGCACAGCAAGCGCCGGGCGCAAACCATGAGCGGGCGCGTGGGCGGCGGACGCACCAAAACGCTCAAAGACACCTACGCCAGCCGCGCCGACGCCCGCCGCGCCGCCCGCGCCGAGTTGCGCCGGGTGCAGCGCGGCGCGGCCACGTTCAGCCTGACCCTGGCGCTGGCGCGGCCCGAAATCATGCCGCAGAGCGCCGTCACCGTGTCCGGCTTCAAGCCCGAGATCGACGGCGAGGGCTGGCTGGTGGTATCGGTCGAGCACAGCCTTGGCGATGGCGGTTTTACGACGCGCATCGAGATGGAACTGCAAGGCAGCGCGCCCGATGGCGATGCCCCGCCCCCAGCCGATGAAACCGACCCCGGCCCCGGCGACGCCACGGGCGACCTCGCCACCGAAGGCGAGCCGAATGAGCAGTGGAGCAAGGACGGCGGTGACGACTACGCGCCGCTGGATGATTGACGGTAGTTCACTCCAGCGATTGTCAACAAACTTGTCCACGGTTTCTGTGGACAAATCAAGGCGGCGAACTGGATGGCATCAATAAGTCATGCGCCAGTCCACACCATGATCCCATCGGCTTTGCCAGTGTTCGAGGTATTGTTTGGCGACGTCTGAACATGAGTTGATGACCAGCACGTTTTCGCTGTTCCTGCGCTCGGCGGAACTGGTGTAGTTGAAGCTCCCCGTCTGCACCGTCACGCCGTCGATGACTGCATATTTATCGTGGTGGATTGCGTAGACGCTGACCGTGCGCACTGCAATATCGGCCCCAGCCAGCAGGTTGAGCGCCGCCTCGGAAGCCTTGCCGTGATTGCCTTTGTCATCGACCAGAACCCGCACATCGACGCCCAGGCGCTTGGCGTCGATGAGCGCGCTCACGACGCTGGGCGACGTGAATGAATAGGCTGCCAGCCGCACTGACTTGCGCGCCGAACCAATGGCGCGCAGCACCAACGCGGAAGCCGACCCATCCGGACTGAAACCCGACTCCACTGAACACGCCGCGCCGCTCTTGGCCAGCGCGATAACCGGAACAGCCGCCACCAGCGCGGCAAACGCAACGAACCTCAAATCTTCCTCCCATACAACTATCTTTGAGGAACACCCGTGTTCCCGCCTCCATCAATATCATCGTTGGCCGCTCCGTGCAGCCTTTTGTTGCGCTGCCAGATTCGCCGTGCCATCGATCACGCGCCGGCCTTTTTCGTCGGTGGAGCGGTAGTTGTCCAACAGCGCCGCCTCCCGCTTGTCCAGCACCGTACCCGGCACCAAGCCGCGCGCGTCGGGCGTGCGCTGACCGGTGACAACGTAGAGCACGTCCAGCCCCAGCGCCGCAAGCCTGCCCAGGTAGTCGGCATTGGGAACGCTGCGCCCCCCCTCGTAGTTGTTCTGTGTGTTCAGCCCGACTTCACCGCGTTCGGCCATGACGGCTTGCGTCATGCCCAACCGCTCGCGTTCCTCCCTCAGACGGTCGCCGACAGCACAAATTTTTGTGTTATCTGTTGACATACCCAATTTTTTGTGTATAGTTCACTGTGTTCTGTTGTGTAACTCTTTATTCCATCCTACCAAATGGCAACCAAGCCCCGCGCTCACAAGATCAATCGCGATCTGCCCATTGCGCTGCGCCTGACCGATGCAGAGCGCGAGCAGGTCAAAAAATTGGCGACCAAGGATGGCCGCAGCTACTCCGGCTTTGCCCGCCAGATGTACCTGCGCGGCCTGAGCGCCTACCTGTCGGAGAGCCGCACACCATCCTGACAGGCCGCCAAGAGCCAGCACGCAGAGGGGGAATTCATACATGCACGACGATCCAAACCGCAGACGAACCGAGAAGGTCACCGTTCGTCTCGACAAATACGAGCACCAGTTGCTGGTGTCGTTGGCCGAATACCATGGCGAGCGGGCGTCCACCATGCTGCGCGCCATGCTGATGCGCGAGGCCAAACTGGTGCAGGACGAATCGCAGGCGGTCATGGATTCCAGGCGCGCCAAGCTGTCGGATTGAGGCTCAGAGGGAAGCATCTTTTTTTTCAAAAAAAACGTCCGACGAAAACATGCACGAACACGCATTTGCCATGACCGAAGCCGACCAACTCATCATTGAACGTCTGTGCACCAGGCTTGGCATGAACTTGCAACAAACCGCCGAATGGCTGATAAAGCGCCGTCTGGCGCGCGTGGCCAGGCAGGCCAACGGCCAAGGGCGGGCGCTGTACATGCTGCCGCGCCAGTGCGGCGCCGCCGAAGCCTTGGAGACTTCATGCACGTAAAAATGCACTGCCCGCACTGCCGCACCATGTGCATCGTGCGCTCATCGAGCGTGCTCACGCGCACCAGCCGCGAGCTGTTCTTCGTTTGCATGAACATCGACTGCGGGCACACGTTTTCCGCCGTGATGGAGATCAACCGCACCATCAGCCCCAGCGCCATCCCCGATCCGACGGTGGTGCTGCCGATGAGCAAGCACATCAAGCGCAATCTGCTCGCCGAGCAGTTGCAGCGTATGCCGGTCAGCGACTACGAGCCTGACCGCACGGGCCAGACGGGAGAGCTTTTTGAGCAGACATGGCCCCCACGCTCCCCTGCTGCGCATGGTGCGCTGCCCCCCGATGGGGCGCACGCCGCCTTGGGGCGGCCCGGCGGCGACGTGTTCCCCGCCCAGCTACGGCAGCCGCACGTGCTGCAGGAGGCCCGCCCTGGTTGACCTGCAGGGCCTGACGATGGCCCTTTAACCCCCTTCGCAATCCAAACGCACGCGCTGTCTTTCAAGAGGCAGTGCTGGATTTGTTCACCCTTTTTATAGCTATCAAATCATGAGCATGGAACAAACCGCCACAAAGCCGCCACGGTTCGACTCGGACGGCAACCACTGGGAGTTGCACGGCGAGACGGTATTCGAGTCGTCGGATCTGTCCGATTCCGGCAGAACCCTTCCTGCCCGCATATCGGCGTTAAGCCGCAGCAGCAAACGTCATGGCGGCGTTGTTGCGCTGTCCATCAACCACGGGCCGTTCTTCGCTTCGTTCTTGATGACGCCTGAAGACACCGACGCGCTAATCGACAACCTGCGCGCGGCAGCATTACAGGCGCGCGTGGTGCGTGAAATCAAGGCCAAGCGGGGAGCGAAATGAAACCCCCACGCTCCACGGCTTCGCCTGTTGCGCTGCCCCCCGAGGGGGCTGCCCCGCCTTGGGGCGGCCCGGCGGCGGGTCGGAAAACGCCCCATCCGGCCTCGCTGCCGCAGGCGCGCGCCACGGCGGCCAACGACGACGTCGATCTGCCCGTGCACATCTGGAAGGCGACGCACATCTCCGAAGACGGCGCATCGCACGTGCAGTTCGTGCTGGCGCGCAGCAACGCCGAGGCCGACGAATACATGGCCAAGTTGTACGGCCTGCCGGTGTTCAGCGCCGCGCTGCGGGCGCACGGGCGGGCGGCATGAGCGCGCTTGCCCGCGCTGGCGTGTTACAGCAGCTTGATCAGCGCCACGATGACGCCTACGGACACCACCAGCATGGAGCCAAGCTTGATGATGATGCGCTGCTCAAGCTGAGCCATGTCTTTTCTGAGCAGTTCGATTTCGTAGTGCAGATCTGCCTTGGTCACAAGCTCTTTGAGGTTCACCTCCATCACGTCGGAAAGCGCGCCAGCTTGCGCTTCGGCCTGCTCAGGCGTGAACCCGGCAGCTTTGAGCGTGTTGGCGTACTTGAGCGTGTCGAAGGTCAAGGCAGTCATGGGCGCATTGTTGCACGTTCCGTAAATAGCGGCTACACTGCGCCCGTCTCTGCGAAAAAGGCAGGGATCGGATGTGAGAGTCCGACAGCACAGGCGGCGAAGAGCCGCAACCGCAACGCTTGCGGCTTTTTCTTTCGCGGCCCCAGTTATGGCGGCCCGGATGGGAGGGCGCAAGCCCTGCCGGTTGATGGCTCCGCCTGTGCACCGGCCTCTCACACCCGTTCGGGCTGCCGCCCTTGTGTGAGAGCTTGGTCGGCAGTTGTTCGCAAAGCACAACTGGAGCCGTCCATGGCTGATCTTCCCTCTGGCACGCCCGCACTAGGCGCGTCCGCATCTCCTTCATTCAACCTGCTGGCCGCCCAGCGCCTGCTGCACGCCACGGTATTCGGCGCGTCGGCTGGCGTGGCCGTCAGCCGCGCGCAGTTTTTTCAACTTTCAGATCACCGGCAGGCGTTCGAAAACGCGGGCCGCAGCCTGAAACGGATGGCAGGCGGACTGGACCTGCTGGCGACATTGCTGGCCGAGCAGCCCAAGGAATCGTGGCCACCCGAGGCGCTGTCGGGCCTGCTGGCGCCCATGGCCGAACAACTGAGCGCCCACGCCGCCGCGCTGATGGCGGCCACTACCGCCGGCGACTGATTTTTCTACCAAAGGAGAGCAACCGTGAAATTTCTGAGTCCCATCGAAAACCCCTTCACCTTCGAGGCTGCGACCGTGCGCACAGCCATCGGGCCGGATGGCAACGCATGGTTTTGCGCGCGTGACGTGTTCGAGGCGCTGGACATCACATGGAACGGCGGTACAGGGAGTCTTAAGAACCTGCCAGAAAAGTGGCAAGGGGTCTTATATCTTCAGACCCCTGGCGGAGTTCAACAAGCGATTTTCATCTCCGAACCGGCTGTTTATAAGACCGCTTTCAGTTCCAGAAAGCCGCAAGCGCAGCGTTTTGCCGAGTGGGTTTGTGAGGAAGTGCTGCCATCTATCCGCCGCCAAGGATTCTTTGGCGAGTTGCCGGCAGCCAGCCAGTTTGGCGCGCGACGCTGCCTGCTGGCGACGGTGCGCCAGATCAATACCAGCGCCGACGCCTTTGAACAGGCTTTGCTGCGCCAGCAGGTTCAAGACCTGTGCAACCAGCTTGGCATGACGATGCCTTCGCTCGATCTGCTCGGACGCGATCCACGCCAACAGGCCCTGCCGGGAGTGTGAAATGAAGAAAGTAAATTTTTCAATCGAATACGCCGGCCTGCATCTTGCAGTCGGGCAAAACGAGGCGGGGCAGGATGTCCCCCCC
>WRJY01000334.1 GCA_009778355.1 Desulfovibrionaceae bacterium
TTGGGGTCGGTGACGGTCACGGGGTTGCCGGCGGCGTCGTAGATGGTGCTGGTGGTGGCCGGGCCGGCCGCGGTTTGCTGGGTGCGGCTCTTTTGCCGGCCTATGGCGTCCCATTCGTAGGCAATGGCGTGGCCGTTGCCGTCGGTTTCGCTGGTTTTGTTGCCGTCGGGGTCCCAGGTGGCCTGGCTGACTGGCCCCAGGTTGTCTCGGCTGGCGGTTTGGCGGTTGAGGGCGTCGTAGTCGTACTGGATAGTGTTGCCGTTGGGCCAGGTTTCGCTGAGTTTGTTGCCGACTTTGTCGTAGCTGTACTGGGTTGGGTTGCTTTCGCCGTCCTGGGCGATTTCTACCCAGTTGCGGGCGTTGTATTTCCACTTCCGGGCATGGCGCAGGGGGTCGGTGATTTGCAGTTTGTTGCCGACCCGGTCGTAGTCGATGTTGGTGATTTTGCTCAGGGCGTCGGTTTGCTTGACCAAGCGGCCGAGCGCGTCGTATTCGTAGCTGGTGGTGTTGCCCAGTTCGTCGGTTTCGCTGGTTTTGTTGCCGTTGCGGTCCCAGGTGATGTGGCGATGGCTGGGGCCGGCGCTGGTGTCGATGGTTTGGTCGGTCAGGCGGTTGAGGCGGTCAAAGACGCGGGTGGTGACGCGGCCTTCTTCGTCGGTTTCGCTGACTTTGTTGCCGTTGCCGTCGTAGTCGGCATGGGTGGCGGTGTGGTCGTTGAGGTACGCGGTGTCGGTGCGCTGGTTCAGGACGTTGTAGGTGTACTTGGTTTGGCGACCGAGCGCGTCGGTTTCGAGGGTGATGTTGCCTGCGCCGTCGTACTCGTATTGGGTGACTTTGGCGGGGGTGGCCGGTTCGGTGCGGCGGATGAGGCGGTTGGCCGGATCGTATTCATAGGTGGTGACGTCGCCGCGCAGGTTGGTTTCGCTGGTCTTGTTGCCGTTGAAGTCCCAGGTGGTGTCCACGGCGCCGATGGGCAGGGCTTTGTGGACGACGCGGTTCATGTCGTCGTACCGGTAGCTGGTGAGGCGGCCTTCTTCGTCGGTTTCGCTCACTTTGTTGCCCAGCAGGTCCCAGTCGGTGTGCCGCTTGCCGGACATTGGCGTGCCGGCGGCCAGGGTGAGGTCGGTTAACTGGTCGAGGGTGTTGTAGACCATCTCCGTTCTGCGGCTTTCGGCGTCGGTGATGCTGACCGGGCGGCCCCGGTTGTCGTAGGCGGTGGTGGTTGTGCCGATGGGGGCGATGACGTCGGTGCGCAGGCCGCGCCATTCGTAGTGAAATTGGGTGGCGTTGCCCAGCGCGTCGACTCTGCCCAGCACGTCGCCGTTGGTTGCAATGGCGTAGCTGACATGGCCTCCATCGGGCAGGTATTCGTCCGTGAGGTTGCCGCGCGCGTCGTATTTGAATGTGCTGGCGTTGCCGTTGCGGTCGGTCGCGCTCAGGCGCTTGCTTTTGATGTAGGGCGGCTCGGTTTGCGCCAGCCAGGTTTGCGCTGTGCTGGCGCCGCCTTGGCCCATGACTTGTTCGCTGGTTTGGTTGCCGTTGGCGTCGTAGGTGTATTTGGTGGTGACGTTGTTGGCGTCCACTTTGCTGAGCATGAGCACGTCGTCGGTGGCCCAGGTCATGCTGGTGGTGCCGGCGGGGGCGTCGATGGCGAGCGGGTTGCCGTATTTGTTGAAGCTGTAGCGGGTGCTTGCGCCGCGGGCGTCGGTGACGTCGGTGACGGGCGCGTCTGTCGTGCCGCTGTAGGCAAAGGCGGTTTTGCCGGTGTCGGCGGCGATGATGGCGGCGACGGTGGATTCAAACGAGTTGATCTGGCCGTTGCCGAAGGTGCGCAGGACGGGGCCGCTGTTGTATTCAAATTGGGTGGTCTGGCTCAGCGCGTTGGTGACGCTTTGCAGCAGGTTGGCCTCGCCCAGCGGGTTGGCATAGTCGCCGTAGCTGTAGCTTTCGTTGAAGCTGGGTTCGTCTGTGCGGGTGATGGCAACGAGGTTGCCTGCGTCGTCGTATTCAAAGGCCAGGCCCACGTTGTCCGGGCCTTGCACGGTTTGCAATACGTTGACGGGGCCGCCGGTGTCTCTGAAGACGCGGGACTGGTAGGTCAATTGCAGGGTCTGGCCGTAGTCGTTGGCAACGCGCAGCAGGGGGGCGTTGATGCCGCTGTCGTAGGTGAGCGCGAGGGCGTTGCCGTTGGCGTCCACGATGGAGTGCAAGGCCCATTGGCGTTTGCCGCCGACGTAGTCGAAGTGGTAGCGGGTTCCGTCCTTGGAGTAGAAGTCGTAGCTGTGGTCGCCAAAGTTGGGAATGAGGGTGCCGTGGTAGCCCCGGGCGGGGGTGAATGTGCCGTCGCCAGCGGGCAAAAAACGCACGAAGCCGCCATCGCCGGCGTTGATCAATATGTCGCCGCAGGCGGTGGTTTTGAGGGAGGCGTCAAAGTTGTGGCTCCAGTTGATGCCCAGCACGCCCACGGCGCCGGAGTTGCTCGACGAGTATGCCGGACGAAATGCCAGTTGCGGGCCGCGCGCGGCTACGCCTATGCCGGGGCCGGAAAGAACGAGGCGGCCAGATTTGACGTTGACGCCGTTGATGAGGATGTTGCCGACGGGTAGCGCGTCATTGAGGTCCAGCCGGGAGTAGATCTTGCCGGGGTTGGTTTCGACCGCGCCGTCTTTGTCGGCAACCGCGGTCAGGGTGAAGGCGTAGCCGTTTTTGGTGGGCAGCAGAGCGTCGGGCGCAAGGGCGATGCTGCCCGCGCCCACGTCAAAGTGCTGGGACGCCAGACGCACCGGGCTGCCCACGGGCACAAGGTTGTTGTCGTCGTCGCTGAGCGCCACGGCTTCCAGGGTGAGGCTCGCGCCCTGGCTCAAAACAAAGTCCAACTGCCCGCCTTGCTCGCAAATGCGGTCGTTGGCTATGTCTACGTCGCGCAGCAAACGGGCCGATTTGTCGTAACTGGCGACGATGCGTTGCTTGAAGGGCAGGTCTTTTCTGTCGGAAACGATGTTGTCATTGATGTACGCACTGGCTTGGTAGTTTTTGGTAATGTCAAAGCGGTTGCCACGCTCGATCTGCGCGCTGCCTTGTTGCTGCTTGCTTGTCGAGGGGCGCACAGCGATGAGCTGATCGTTCTCAAACAGGAACATCTGGACGGCGGGAGCCTTGTATTCCGCCGGCTCTATCGTGAAGGGGATGTCGATGGGGTAGGTGTTGAAGCCACTGTCGGACAGGTACAGCCGAGTCGGGTCAATGCTTGCGTCGTCAACCACCGAGGTGATGGCGCCGATGCTGGCGCGTACGCCGAAGACGGCGCCGGTAGCGTTGCGTTCACTAAAGGATTGTTCTTGTTCGTACTCGATCTCACATTTTGAGTCTGCTGTGCCGAACATATTGAAATATTTGTTTATGAAAGTACCATTCGCGTTCCAGACCAGTTCATTTTTAGCGGGTGCGGGACCGGTTATCACATAGCTTTCCCATTCACCGGGACCTATCGAGGCTACACCCAGCGCGTTGCCGCCGGACGATACTTCCAACGTGACCGAGGCGGTTGTAAGAGGCGTCAACCGGCGAGTGCCCGTGCGCACGCACAGGTGTTGAGAATTCCAACCTATGTCAGGCATTTGAAGAATGAGTTTGAAACCGAAGGGTTTCTCATAACGCTTGCCAACGCCCGTCGCTGCACTGGGCTGGCCATCTTTGTCGAAGTAGGCCCAAGCCAAGCCGAACACATCACCGTATTCGTCGCAAGCATAGTTCACGTTGACTTGGATCGTTGCCGATAAATTACCCGCAGTCACCTGAACCGGCGACACGGTGCCATTGGTAGGCCCGGGCGTGATGGTCAGGAAAGTCACGCCGCTGGTATCGCTTTTGTATGGACCATCCACAGTGGCCGGCGTGAGTGGAACAGGAGGATCACAATTGGCACTAGGGGACAAACCGACTCCCGAGACGGTCACATTGGCCACTGGGTTGGCGTATTGGTCCAGCACTTCAACGGAATAGGACGTTTCCACTGTAGCCATGCCCGCGAAGGCCGATCCCTCACGGACCTGCTTGGTGTTGAGAACGGCCGGCACGTCCGGCAGCGCAAGCGCCGACAAGGGGCTTTCGGGTTTGAGCGTGCCCACGGAGGACGCCACAGTGGCGTCAAAGATGTTCAAACCGACTTGCGTGGAATAGGTGTCATCGCTGTTGCGCATGATGTACACCGGGGAGGCCCCCGTGGATTGACCCAAGGTGATGGTGGCGGTGGCCACGCCCAGTACATTGGTGGTGCCGCTGGCGGGATTGACGTTGCCGCCGCCGCGCGAAGCCAGAAAGTTCACGCTGGCGCCCTTGACGGGCCGGCCATCCTTGTCGAGCACGCGCACGCTGAAGGGTTGCGTCAGTGTCTGACCGACTGTGCCGCGCAGATCGGCATCGGCGTTCAAGATTTCAACGCGGACTCCGGACGATGGGTCATTGTTCGGTTCGTCGCCGTGGGCCGCAGCCAGGATGTCGGCCAGAAACTGCAGGGTCCAAGGTTCTTCCGTAGTGGCGCCGCCGGCGATGCCGCCCGACAGGTAGTAGCCGCTGGCGCCCGTGGCCGGGTCGCTGACGATCCAGCCGGCGCCGCTCCAGGCGTTGTACGTCACGCCCTGGGCGGGGATTTCCACGTTGTAGCCCAGTTGCAGGAAGGATTGGAGGTCGGCGCGGGCGGCGTCAGGCAGCGGGAGCGCGGCCAGTTGCGGGGCGTTGGGTGAAGTCAGCGCGAGGATGTCGATGTCTTGCGCGCGCGCCAGGGCGATGAGCTTGTCGGCGGAGATGGAATCGACTCCAAACTGAGACTTGAATACGTTGTGTTCCAGCGAGGAGCCGGCCAGGCCGATGGCGGTCAGCAGGTCGCGCGCGCCCGACGCGGCGGCAACCTCCGTGGGGTGGGCGGCGGCGTCGATGGTGACGCCCTTCCACTCCAGGGTGTAAGGCACGCCATTGACGCTGTAGGCGTTCAGGGCATTGCTGACGATAGTGACCGACGGGGCCGGGCGGACGATGGCCGCGCCGCTCAGTTGCGCGGCGGCGGCCTCGAAATCGCTCCATTGCGCTTCGTATCGCTGAATGATGCCGTCGAGCAGGCGGGCGGCGTCGTATTCGCTGTCGCTGGGCGAGGGCGTGGGGCTGCGCGCGACGCCCGATTGCCCGACGCCGATGGCGTGGTAGGCGCCGACCAGAAAACTTTGCTCGATGCTTTGCGTGGACGCTGGCGTCTGAATGTCCAGGCGGAATTTGACGGCGCTGCCGCCAGCCAGGGGCGTCAGGCCAACGCTGCGCTGAAAGCCATCCAGGCGCAATTCCGGGCGCAACTGAAACAGGTAGACGGGCGCCAGGTCCAGCCCGCCGGCAGCCAGGATGGCGCGGTGGTCGGCCAGTTCGGCGGGGATGTAGTTGATGGTGGCCCGCTGGTTGAACAGTTGGTGAATCGGCAGGGTGATGTCCAGGCCAGCGTTGCCGGCGCCGGCTGCGTCGTCGAATACGCGAATGCGCGCGCTGCCTTGCAAGGCAGCCGGCAAGGCAGCCGATTCGGCGGTGACGGCCACCACGGAGAAGGCCAGGGTGTTGGGCAACAGGCCCAGAGTCTGGGGTTTGATGGGCGCCGGGGCGACGGCATCGTCGTAAGCCGAGGGGGACGATTGATCCGGCAGCCGCGCGATGACTTGGGCGCGCAGGTAGGCGCCGAAGTCCGAATCCTGGGGGGCCGAACGGTATTGGGTCAGCAGGCTCTGCCAGTCCAGGCCCAGGCCGGACAGGCTTGCGCCGCCTGGCGCGGGCTGCAAGGTTTTGTAGAACACGTCCAGCGGCAGCCAGGTCTTGCCGGTGGCGTCGAGCACGATGCCGCGGTAGTTGGTGTAAGGCACTTGCACCGCAACCCAGGTGTGCTCGATGCGCACCAGGGCCACGCGCCCGCCCTGCACTACCGGGGTATAGGCGATGCCGGCCTTGGCGAGCAGGTCGGGCACGAGGCTGGGGTCGGCCAGACCCGCCGTGTTGGCGACGGCCTCGACGCTGACTTCAGCCACGCCTTGCACGTAACGCGCGGGCGCGCCGGCGGCGCGCAGCATGGCGATCAGCAGCGAAGCCTGATCGACCGCGTTGCCCGAGCCGGTGCGCAGGACGCCGAGCGCGCCCTTGACGCTGCCGGTGTACCACTGGCTGCGCACGTTGTTGCGCACGTATTCGTAGATGCGCACGTAGTCGTAGCCCAGTTCCTGGGTCTTGGCGAGGATTTCGTCATTGAGCGGCGCTTCGGGCGAGTCGGCCAGGTCTTCGGGGTCGGCACTGGCGTCTTGCTCGTCTTCGTAGCTGGGGATGATGGCGGGACTGGCAAGCGGCGCGCGGGCGGCCAGCGCCAAGGGGCGCACCGGCAGCAGGGCGGCGCGCAGTACCGGGGCGCTGCCTTGCCCCTGGCTGGTGGCCTGGAGCGTTTGGCGCAGCGCCGTCAGGGCTTGGGTTTGCTGGTCGGCGTCGCCGTCCAGGGCGGCGACTGCCGCGGTCAGTTGTTGCAATAGCTGTTCGAGTTGCGCTTGCACCGCGGCGCGACGCGCCTCGAAGGCCGAGGGGAGCGACGGGTCGGCCAGTTTGGCTTTGAGGTCCTGGCTGTCGCTTTGCACCAGCATGGCGCTTGCGCGCACTTGTTCGTGGGCCAGCTTGATGCCGGCGATGTCTCCGGCATTGACGGCAGCCGACAGCGTCGCCAAAGCCTGGGCCAGTTGTTTGCCGGTGGTGTTGCGCGCGGCTATGTTGCCGCCGGCGCGACTGTCCAGGTTTTGCAGCAGGGCCGAAGCGTCACGACCGGCGGATATGGCGTCGATGACCGCTTGTTGTGTCGCGCTTTGCGTGGCCGCATCTTGCGCGGCCCAAACAGACGCGCCCGCGATCAACGCGGCGCCCAGCAGGGCCACCTTGCGCAAAGCTCGCCAAAAAACCGGAATGCTCATCATCTTGCCTCCCTCCTGAAGACCCCGCGGGCGCCCAGAACCATGAATAGACACAACAGGAAGAGCATGATGTTTTTCATGGGCCAAACGGGGATCGGCACGGGGTTCCGTGGCACGGGGGTGAGCGGCGCGGGGGTATCGGTCGTCATGAAGAAGATGATTTGTTCCGCCTGGTTGCCGGCCAGGTCACGGGCCGTGATTTGCAACTGGTGCATGCCAAGACTGATTGCGATCTGGCCCGGGCTGATGGGCTGCCCATCCAGGGTGCTCACGACGCTATCCAGATGGAGATCGGTGACCCGGAACCAGATGATCTGATCGGCCGGATAGCTGCCTCCATCGGCCACGCTGAGCTGGTCGATGACCGGCGGCGTGTTGTCCACGATGAACGCGCGCGTCACATCGGGGTAGCTGACGCCGCCGGCATCGACCGCGCGCACCCGCAGCGTGACGGGGCCATCGGCCCGGTTGGGAACGGGTGCGTCGTACCCGCCGTTGCCCAGCGGGTGCATGGCGGTGTAACCGGCGCTGCCGTCGATGGCCATTTCCAGATGGCTGACCTGGTCGAAGGGCAGGACGGAGGCTTGCACGGGCGAACCGGACTGAACGACGGCGTTGGCCGCCGGCGCGGCGATGGTGACGACGGGCGCGTCCGGGTTCGAGGCGGTCACCTCGAATTTGATGGAGACGATGGTTTCGTTGCCCGCCAGATCGCGTCCGGCGGCGGTCAGGGTGTAGGGGCCAGGCGCGGTAATGGCGCTGCCGGAGACATAGGGCTGCCCGTTGAGGGTGACGGAACTGCTGCTCAGATGAAGGTCGCTGATCGCCACAACGGCGCTGGCCGAACCGGGGTATTGCCCATCGTTGGCGACGCTGCTGATCACAATGTCGGGAGGCGTGTTGTCCACGGTGAACTGGCGCGCCTGCACCGGCGAGGTGTTGTTGGCGTTGTCGGTGGCGCGCACCGATGCGGCGTGCAGGCCGTCGGGCAAGCTGCCTATGTCGAGGATGTATTTGCCGGTGGTGGCCGAGACATCCATGCTGGTCCACGACGGGAGGGCGTCCAGTTTTTGCTCCACGCTGGCGACCCCGGAGTCGGTGTCTGTCGCCGAAACTATCAGCAACGCGCCGCTGCGGACATACGCCGCCTCGGCGGGCTGCTCGATAAAGACATCCGGCGGGGTGGCGTCGGCCACGGGCAGGCGGATGGAGAACTTGAGGGTGGAGGTCGAGGCGTTGCCCGCCTTGTCCTCGGCGTTGACAGTCAAGGTGTAATGGCCATTGGCGGCAATGGGCGTGCCGCTCGCGTAGGCAACGCCATTGAGCGTCGCCGAGCTGCCGAGCAATGCGGCGTCGGTCACGCTGATGACGGGGGTTACCGCCGCGCTGTAGCGGCCCGCCGAAACGCCCGTGATGGTGATGACGGGGGGCGTGTTGTCGACCGTGAAATGGCGCGCGCCGGTCGCCGCTTCGTTGCCCTGCGTGTCGGTGGCGCGCACCACGACGCTGTGCGGGCCCTCGGCCAGTTCGTCCAGCGAGGCCGTGTACAGGCCCGCAATGCCCTGGCTGGCGTCGATGGCCAGGGGATGGAAGGCGTCACCGTCGATGCTGAATTCCGCCGTCGCGACGGCGGATTCCGCGTCCACGACGGTGGCGCTCAGTCCCGAAACGCCGCGCCGGATGTAGGCGTCCTCCAGCGGCGTTCTGATGTCGATCACGGGCGGGGTGACGTCGCCCGCGGTGGCCGAAACGCTGAAGCGCACCGTTTGGCTGGCGGTGTTGCCAGCCAGATCGATGGCGTCCACTTGCAGGACGTAGGCGCCTGCCTGGCTGATCTGGACGCCCGATACATAGGGAGCGCCATCGAGAAGAATCTGGGTGACGGACAGGTTCAGGTCGGTCACCAAAATGACGGGCGTCACCGGGTCGGTGTAGGCGGCGGCGTCCGCAACCCCGGAAATGGCAATCACGGGAGGCACGCTGTCCACGACAAAATCGCTTCGCACGGGTTGCGAGACGTTGCCGGAGTTGTCGGTGGCGCGCGCCGCGACTTGGTGCGCACCGTCCGGCAGCGGCGGCAGAACGCCAACGTAGTTGGATTGCACCGGGTCGGACAAGGTCATGGCCAGCCAGTTGCCGCCATCGACCTGGAATTCGACGCTGCGCACGCCGGAGAGCAGGTCGGTGGCCGCCGCCAGCACCGACTGCGCCGCGCGCAGGTAGGCGCCATTGACGGGCTGATTGATCAGCACCGTCGGCGGGTCCAGCTCGAACACGGTGACTTCCCGCTGCTTGAGCAGGTCGGGCGCGCGCAGTTGGAGCCACAACGCGCCGATGGGCATGCCGGCAGCGGAGAAACTGAAAGCCGCGCGCGCTTCGGCGCCCGGCGCCAACCCGGCAAGGTCCTGCATCTGGCTCGCCAAGACCGTGTTCGAGCGCGGGTCGATCACGTCCACCTCGTATTGCAGGCTGCCCAGATCGGCCCCGCCCGCGTTGGTCAGAACCGCCGTGCCGGAAATATTGCCCGTGTAGAGCACGCTGGCGCGGTCGAGTTCGATGTCACCGGCCAACGCGGCGACCGGGCTGGCTGCCGCGACGATGTCGAATGCGGCGCTGGCGCGGGCGATTTCCTGCCCTCCGAACCCAACGCTCAACTCGACCGTGTAGGTTCCGAGAGACAGGTTCGCGGTATCGAGCGTCTTGGCCAATTCGGTTGCCGAGACCAGACCGATGGAATCCAGCGTTTCCAACACGGCAATTCCTTGCGCGTTGCGCACGCGAATGGCGGCCTGCGCCAGGCTGGTGGTTGGAGAACTGCCCGCCGGGTCGATTTGCGCGACGATGCGCGCCGCGCTGCCCAGCGCATAGGCAGCGCGGTCGCTGTTGACTCTGGCGCTGGCCTGCACGTTGGGCGTAACCTGGAATGCCGCCGCGCCCTGGGCCAGCACGGCGCTGCCGTCGGCCCAGACCGCATGCACCTGGTACGCGCCGTCATAAATGGCCGGCACGGTCCAACTGAAGTCCACCGTCCGGCTTTGCCCGTAGGGCAGCAGCGGCTGGCTTTGCGCCGGCAGCGTGGCGACAACGTAGCCCTGGGCGTCTTCGATCCCGAGGTTGATTTGTCCGGCCATGTCGGCCTGGCCGTTGAACAGCGTCACGCTGCCGGTCAAGATGGAACCGACCGGATAGGCGGGGTTGGCCAAGCTGACGGCGACCGTGCGCGCGGAAGTGGCGTCCGCCACGCGCAGGGGCGACACGAGCGCGTTGTTGTCTTTGGAAGTCTCGTCCACTTCGTCGTCCGGATCCACGACCACGCTCAATTGCCAGTCGCCCGCGACGTTGAATGCCGTGTCCACCCTGAATACCTGGCTGCCGCCGGCTGCCATCGCCGTGGTGCGGGTGTTCAGCAATTCGATATGCGCCCCATCAGGCGAGATGGCGATCATGCGGACGGCGGCATCTGGCGCTGTTACCGTTCCCAGGTTGTGGACGACCAGCGTGATGCGGCTGGCCGCGCCGACCGTGGGAACCGCGGGCAGCACGGTGAGATCGGGCGCTTGCACGGAGAAGTCTGGTCTGGCGATTTGCGCCGGGTCATAGGTCACGCTGATGGCCTCGGACTGCGGGCCGGTGTTGCTTGACGCATCGGTGGCCTGGGCAACGAACAGGTTCTGCCCGGAATTCAAGGGGATGAACGGAAATACGGCGGTTCCGGGCAGCAGGAGCGCGTTCAGGCCGGATGAATCCAGAACGAAGAGCGCGCCCGAATTGGCCCACTGGATGCCATAGACATAATTTTGGAGGCTGCTCACGAGGGAAACCGCGCCCGCGCCGTCCAGAGTGTTCAACTGGCCTCCGCTGACGAAGGTCAGCAATCCAATGGGAGACAGCGAGAACTGATCGACGCCATTGGCCTGGGCCGTGACCGCGACGGGCGACGATTGCCCCAGTTGCACCCGGTACACCTGGTTGAATCCGGAAATGGCATCCCGGGCCAGGAAATAAAGGGAATTCCCATCGGGCGCCCAGGTCATCTGCGGGCCATAAACATACGGCGCTGGCCCAGTCACTGGAGTGGAACTGCCATCGGCCAGCGACAGCAGCGCGAGCGCGGCGCCGTCCATGACGGCAACATGCTCGCCATCGGGTGACAGCGCCAAATTGGTGAACTGACTGGCCGCCGTTGCGATGACCCGGCTGGCGCCGGAGTTGATTTGCACCTCGGCCAGGTCCATCCCGTTGTTGGTCAAGACGATCCAGCGCGTTCCGTCGGGATGCCAGGCCATCGCGGTAACGATGGAGCCAAAGGCGCTGCCGGTGACGCTGCCGTCGGACACCTGAACCACTTTCACGCCGCCGGAGTAGGTTGGCAGCGCAATCCGGGCGGCATCGGGCGACCACGCCAGAGCAGCCCCGAAATCCACTCCGGAAATGGTTTGCAGCACGGTTGACGCGGCATTGCCGTCCGCCGCTGGCGTGACGCGCCGGATGACCAGCGTGTTGCCAAGCATCGTGGCCACCATATCTGCGCGCGGCGCGGCTGCCCATGCCCACGAGTAATCGCTCACGGCAGTTGAACCCAAAGCGCCCAATGCGGTCACCGAACTCAGCATGACCCCGTCCCGGCTCAAGACCACTTGCGCGCCAGGCTCAGTGAACAGGCGCACGGCGGTACTGCTCTGGCCGGTTGAAATGGGATGGCCGCTGTCGGTGGGATAAAAAATCACCGGGGCCAAAGGCGCGACCAGATCGGCGGGTACGCCGTTGACCTCGTTGGAGGGCGCGCTTTCGTTGCCCGCCGCATCGCACGAGCGAACCACGTAGTAGTAGCGGCTGCCGTTGATGACCGCGGTGTCGGAATACGTCAGCGTGTCGAAGTCCGTCGTGCCCAGCGAGTCGTAGGGGCCGCCCGCCGTGGCGGAGCGGTACACGGCGTAGCAGGCAATGGTTGCGCCCGAAGCCGGCGCCTGCCAAGTGAGAAGCAATTGACCGCCATTGGGCGGGGCTTGCAACGACAACAATGGCGCTTCTGGCACGGGCAAGGCAATGTCCGCCGCCGCCTCGTTGGACATTTCCCCCTGGTTGCCGACCTGATCGACCGGACGCACCGTATAGACGTAATGGCCATTGACCAAGGGGCCATCAACATATAACCGGGGCTGGCCAACTGACGCCGTGGCAATCAGAACGCCATCGCGCCAAACTTCATACTGGGCCAGATCGGGGGCCAGGCTTTCGGTCCAGCTTACGGTCACCATGTCGCCGGAAACGCTGGCGCTGGCCACTACCGGCGGCGGCGCGGTGGCGTCGCCGATTTCGGTGGGGCTGGAACTGGCCGCCTCGCCCAGCAGCCCCAGGGCGCTCAAGGCCCGTACGGATACCGTGTGTACACCATCGCGCGCGGGCACATCGGCCGCGGCGCCCGCAACGACCGGCAGCGACTTGCCTTGCACGTCGCTGACGATGGCGTCCGAGTAGCCGTTGACGCTCGCGGCAAAGGAAATGCGGATGCGGTCCGTGTAGTACGGCGGATCCAGCGTCAGTTGCAGACTGCTGTCGGTGTTGGCCGTCTCCTCCTTGAGTGGCGCCCAGACATAGCCATCCCAGGCTTCGATCACGAAATGCGCCGGGCCAGCCATGTAGGGGCTCCAGACGATGGACAGCCCGGTCATGAGTTCCTTGCCGGCTGTTCCCAGCTCGATGCTCGGCTGGGGATCGGCGGCGTCGGGCTGCCAGGCGCTGTAGTCATCCGCATCGATGGCGTTGTTCGCGCTGGCATAGTAAGCGGTAGTTGAGCTGGCGGACGCGGTAACGAAGCTGAACGGCTGCGAATTGGCTTGGCCGTCCAGCCCAACCACGTAACCAGCCACGTCCGCGCTGGCGCTGGCCGCCCAGGTGGTCTGGTACACGAGGCCGGAAGCCACGGCCGTGACGGACGCGGGCGCGGCAGGCGGGTCGCCCCGGGCCACGCGCGCCGTGCCGGCCCTGCTGCGGTTGCCTGCGGCGTCGGTCTGCCGGGCCGAAAAAATGTTGGCGCCTTTTGCCAGCGGCAGCGCGTCGGCGCTGAAATGGCCCTGTTCGTCCGGCGTGATCGACTGAGTAACCGGGGTTCCCGTTTCGGGGGCGTCCACCACCGTCACCGCGTCGGTGGCATTGGGCGATGATCCGGTCAGCGGCGTCGAATCCTGCGGCACGGGCGTGTAGGGCTGCTTGAGCCTGGTGGTATAGACCACGGCGGTTACGACAGGCGTGGCATCCGACTCGTTGTCGTTGTTGTTGACGGCCAGCACTTGGTACTGGTAGCGGCCATCCGGCCGGCCGGCGTCCACAAAGGTCGTGTCCGTCACCGGCGCGGCGTTCAGCCGCGTGGTGGCGCTTTGGCCATTGGCGTCCGGCGGATCGGTGCGCTGGATGTAGTAGCCGCGCAGATCGCTGCTGCCGCTGGCGGTCCAGTTCAAGGTCACGTCCCCGCCATCGACCCGGGCAGTCAGGTCTTGGGGCGCCAGAGGTCTTGCCAGGTTTTTGCGCATCACGGTGATGGCATCGGGCGCCGGATCGGTGTGGTCCGTCAGATCGGTAGCCACGGCGCGCAACTGGGTGGGGCCATCGGGGACGCCCTGGGTGTCCCAGTTGACGCTGTAGGGCGCCGTGGCGCTGACGCCGATGACGCTCCAGTCTGGCGAGGCGCTGGATTTGAATTCAAAGCGCACCGTGGCGATATCCGTGTCCTCGCTGTCCGCCCGGACGTACACCACGCCATCGACATTGGCCCTGTCGGCAGGCTGCATGATGACCGCGTGCGGCGGGCGGGTGTCCACCATCACGCTGGCCGGATTGGAGGGAATGCTCTGGTTGTCCGCCTTGTCAACGGCCACGACGGTATAGACGAAAGTGCCGTCGGGACGCGCCTTGTCCAGATAAGTCGTGGCGCCGAGCAGGTACGGCCGGATGGAGTTGTCGGTCGGATCGATCTGGTTGACCAGTTGGCCGTCGCGGTACAGCAAATATCCGGCCAGATCCGGCTCGGTATTGGCCGTCCAGCTCAAACTCACGTCGTTGTCGCCGGACAGTTGCGCCTGCAACCCCAAGGGTTGGGCCGGCGGGGTGTTATCGATATTCACCTTCACCTGGGCTGTCGTCGTTCCGCCCTGAATATCCGCCGCGACGAGACGGATCGTGTACACGGCGTCTTCGGGCAAACCGGCAGTTGACCAAGTGGCCAGCACGCCGCCCTGCACCGGCAGCGGGGAAGTGCGCAACACCGTCCACGTATCGGGCGCGTCGCCGGCGCCAACGGATACTTCGTAGTCGCGGAAATTCGTTAGCGAATAGGCGCTGCCTTCGATGGACACCAAGCCGCCCACGGCGGAATCGGCCTCGGGCTTGGTGATTTGCGCCAGCGGTCCAGGACTGACGATGATGTTGACGGTGTTGGACGGCGCGCTTTCCACGCCGCTGCGCGAAAGCGCGGTGACCGTGTAGGCGTAGCTGCCATCGATCAGCCCAGCATCCAGGTATTGCAGATCAGTCAGCGGCTGCGTATTGATTTTGCCGCCGTTGCGGTACAGGTTGTAGCCGGCGATGCGCGCAGGATCATCGGCCTGCGTCCAGCTCAGACGCGCGTCGTTGCGTTGTTCACGTTGCCCAGACAGCACGGGAGCATTAGGCGGGGTTGCGTCGATTTGCAACGGCACGTCGAACACGGAAACATTACCGCCCTTGTCTTCCACCGTGAGCCGCAGCGTGGCTGGCCCGTCAGGCGGCAAGCCGATCAATTGGGCCAGTTCGGCGTTGTCGATGTTGCCCGTTCCCCTGGCGATGACGGTGAGGCTGTCGACGCTTTGGCCCACGCCGCTGCCCAGTTCAAGCTTCCAGGACTCGATATTGGCGTCGCTGGCCGTGCCGATGACCGGCACTTGCGTACCGATCGGCGCATTGGCCGCGGGCGAGGCAATCAGCGCGACAGGCGGCGTGTTGTCGATGTTGATGCTGGCATTGGCCACGCCGATATTGCCGGCTTTGTCCGTGCCGATCAACTGCGTCGCGTAGGCGCCATCGGGCATTTCCGAGCCGTCGAAGGCAAAGGACACCGAGGCCGGAGAGGATGCGACGGTCTGCGTCAAGACGCTGGCGCCGCCGATTTTCAGCTCCGCGGTGAGCAGATTGCGGTCATCGAGCAGACCGGTGATCTGGGCCGGGCGCGCGCGGCTGACAAACGTGCCTGGCGCCGGATTGGAGAATGACACATCCGGCACTTTGGAATCCAGCTCGAAATCGTCCGACTGGAAGTTGGTGGAATTCTCGGCGGCGTCGCTTGCCAGTACGCGGATGCGATAGCTGGCGTCGTCCAGGCCCAACTGGTCCAGCGTTCCGAGCAAGGAGTTGGCAATGTTTTCGGAGCCTTCGGTGAGCAGCACGCGGCGGGTGCTGGGCAGCGGCCCTTCGATATAGACCTGATAACTGATCAACGACAAATCCGAGACGGAGCCCATGAGCGCCGCGTTGCCGGGCATGAATGGCTTCAACGCCGAATTCAGCGTGAACAGCGGCGGCGTGGCATCGAGCAATACCGTGCTTTGTTCGGTCTGGACATTGGTCGGGTCGGCGCTGGACGTGGCTTGGATTTCGACGGTGTATTCACCGTCCGGGACAGGAGCCGAGGCGTCATCCAGGCCGTTCCAGACGAGGGCTCTTTCACCCGGCACGGCCAGCGATTGCGAGAGCAAATGCCGTACGGCAGCGCCATTGCGTTTGATGGTCAGATCGAGCGCCGCCGGCTGGAATACGTCGTAGGCGATATTCAAGGCATCGCGCCGGCCATCTCCATTGGGCGAGAACGGGTCGGGCGACGTGGCGAATTTCCTGATTAACGGAATGGGCGCAATGAGCCGCAAGTTGCGGGTCATTTCAGTGGCCAGTTCCACCTTGTCAACTGCCCGCAAGCGCAGCGTGATTACGCCTTCCATCGAGGTGGCATTCAGGGTTGCCAGCTTGCGCAGGTCAACCCCCGTGGTTTGGGAGGCCAGAACCGTCCAAACGTCTGGGGCGCTGTCCACGCTGTATTCCAGCGTCCATTGCTGCAAATTCTTGTCCGTGGCGCTGCCAAAGATGTCCAGGAACAAACTCGTGACATCCCCGGCGGCTGGCCGATCCAACAGCAAGGCCGGCGGGGTTCGGTCCACCTCGACTTCCAAACTGCGACGCACCGCATCCACTTCATTGCCGACGCTTGGCGCCTTCAAATTGCCGCACCCATCCTCGTAGGTGATGTCGAAGGTATACAGGCCATCGGCGACGTAGTTGCCCGCATCGTCCTTGCCATTCCAGACGAGGTCGCGCTGGCCTGTTGGCACAGACAAATGGGTGGACAAGTTACGCACCACATCACCCACCCGCTGGCGACCTGAATCATCTATCTCTATGCGACGAACAATCGCCGTAACCGCCAAGGGTTCCAAGGGGTCGATGGACAGCGCCACGCTGCTCAAGCTGCTGCTGGTACCGGGTGAAAACAGCTTCCGATCCACCGACGCTGGCCCAACGTCTACCGTCCCATCGAGGTAAAAACTGACCTGCCGGCACACTTGCGCGCCCGACCAGTCATAAGCCGTCACCCGGGCTGTCACAGGTCCTGAAATATTAGTTATGGGACCCAACTCACCTGCAATGTGTTTTCCGGTCAAATAAGCGCGGGGAGCAGGAGAAAGTGAAGGATAGTAGTAATACTCCTTCTCGGTATAAGGCAAAGCAGCAGAAGTCAGATTGGCACTGGTCCGTGGATCCGGGTAATACAAACTCGGCAGGTCACCGTATACCGGCTGCCACAAAGCGTTTTCATCGTCGCCAAGGCGGAATTCCAGTAAATAATCGAAGCCGGCAGCGTCGTCAATTTGCACCACGGGACGCAATGCGTTGACCGTTTCTGCGCCAGCGCCTGGACGCGGGTGCAACTCGGGAATGGCGCATACCCGCTGGTTTTCCTGGGGATAGGTAATTCGCAGCGCTACAGGCGTGTGATCGGCAGGAACCACAAAGCTGGTACTGCGTTTCACGCCATCCAGGTCGGTGGTGACGCCGGTAAGCGTGACATCCCCTTCCGGGAAAACGCCATGATCGAACGTGAATTCATAGGGCTGGTATACCGGATTGACCACGTTGAAAACCAGTTGACGTCCTCCATTGGGAGACTCCGCATAGACTTCCATGGAAAGCAAAGGCACGGCCCCCATATCTCCGGGTGTCGGCGTGGCGAAGCCATGCAACCTATAAGGCGCACTTTCCTCGCAATCCGCAAAATCGGGACGAAGCTTGAACTGGACACCACCGCAGTTCTTTCCTCCAAAAGCTGCCGTAAGTGTTTGCCCATCACTCAAAGTGGCCACAGCCTTCAGCACGTATTGAGCACAAGAAACATAACGACCTGTTTGGTTAATTGGAACCAATATGCCATTGCCGATAAAATCCGAACCCGCACTGAAAATCTTACGCCCGAGCACGTAATAAGGATCATCTGGACTAAAAATAAATATGTCTAATTTTTGCGCCTCGCTGGAATTCGACAAGGTCACCACGCCATTCAGATTGGTTTCATTAATAGAACCAATGGCAGCTTGTAGCTTTGGTGGGTTTATATATATAGCAACAATTTCATTGGTAATGTATTGCGTCCCACTTCTGCCTATTAGTTTAAGCCTCAGGCGAACTCCTTTCTCCACAGGGATATTATTGTTGAAAAATTCGACCATTCCAAAGTTTTGCGGGATGGAGTTGCTATCGTCCAGCACTGACTGTTCCGATGTCCAATCTGTCGGCGGCGTCTCAACTTTATTGACAAGATAGGGCACCTGCTGGCCGGTCTTCAGGGGATACACCTGAACATTGGGCTGCTCTAGCCATTCCCCTTGCTGTGCCAGTTGATCTTCATTGAACTGCACGGACACGGCTACTATGGGGTCATCCAGAGTCTCCGCAAAAATCATCGCGATGCCTGCGGAGGGCCGCAAACGACGTTGCTGCGCATTACTCCATGAGCCATTCCAGACGGTTGGCGGCACTGGAGGTGTTTCCCCATCCTGCAATTCATGATCAAGAATCTGCCCCGTCAACATCAGTTGCACCGCAGGCTGGGCAGGATCGAACTGCGCCACGGTACGATTTCCCGCCAGATCGGTGGCGGTCAACCTGTAGCGCTTCCCGACATAGTCGGCCAAAGGCAGATAAACTGCATTTGACCCCGCCATGTTATTGGCCAATCTCGTTGCATCCATGTAAGGACGCCACTGGCTTGGCGCTGCGCCGTCACCAACCTCCAACTGCACCAAATCAAAATTGACATCCGTCACAGACCAGCGCAATTCGGTGGTGCGGCATGGACTGTCTGGGCATAAAGAAAATGGTGGCCCACTCTTCAGCGCGTCAATGACAGGAGCCGAGTTGTCCACCGTTACAAAGAAGTCGAAACCGACCACATTGATCCTGTACTCGCCATCCGCGACGATTTGGCCGTTGTTGTCACGACCATCCCAAACGATTGCTGCATCCACGGCACCGACCGGATGGCTGCGCGACATCGTCCGCACCAAAGCGCCCTGCTGGTTGTAGATGCCGAACTCCAGATTTACAGGCTCCAGCACCCGGTAGCTGAGCGTCATCTCATCGTTGATACCGTCGCCGTTGGGTGAAATGTAGGCAGGCTCGCGCACAACATTGGTGATGGGCGGCCCGTTATCCGCAATCGTGACGCGGCGCAGCTTTTGCGCCTGGTTTCCGGCCAAGTCCTCAGCCGTCAGGCGCACGGTATAGCGCCCCACGCCCGGCGAGACCCAGAGGGTCAGGTCTTTGTCCCAGACCGGCGTGGCGCTGGCGGAGATGATGGGATGCCAAACGTCGGGTGCGTCGTCGCTTGCGTAGTCCAGCCAGTAGCGCGCAAAGTTCTTGTCGGCGACGCCGCCATGGACCTTGACCGACACGCCATCGGGTTGCCGCGTCAGCGCCAAGTCGGTTTGAAGATTGGCCAGCGTGCGGAAAACATAGGAATCGTTGTGTCCGTATTGCTCTTCGGAAACACATTGCGTCAAGTGCGCAGGATTGGCCGCAGACCAGTATTGCAGCGCACGGCCATATTCAATGAATTGGCTTTGCCCAACTTCCGGAGGCGCGCCATCAAAATCAATATCGGAAATTACCGAGTGACTCCGTAGATCAATCAAGCGATATCCAAAATCGCCTCTAAACACATTTCCAGGAACACTGTCGCCCTGTGCGCTACTTGTGTACAAATGGGCAAGCAACTCATACCGACCAGGAACAGCCATCAAATTAGCCATGGGTCGGATTCTCTGTATCGGTACAATGATTACGCTGTCAGAACGGCTAGAAAAACTATTCAAACCAGACTTGACCGTCCCGTCATTCAAGTTATATGTCAATACCATCAGATCCGCGCTGCGGCCAGACCCGACTTCTATGCGACGGATTGTGAGCGTGCATTCTGTGGGCTGGTTATCCACCGTGGAACAGTCCTGCGCGATGGGAATGTATAGTTCTGAGGAGTCTTCGGCCCAGGCTTCAGTTCCGCTTTGATTTTCGGTGCTTATTTCACTGTAACTGTTTCCATTGGCATCCAGGAGCACGAAAGCGCCGACCTTGTACCCAACCAGGAACTTCCCATCAGGCGACCAGTAGTAGTTGCTGGCCGTCGCCGGCAATGATTGAGAGCCGCCGTTTACCAGATCCAGCCAAACAGTGCCCCCGGTATACGAATCGGCAATGAGCCGTTGCTTGTCAGGCGACTGCCGTATGTTGTACACATTGGACAGACCCAGTGCTCGCCGCGCCCCGGTATTGGTGTTGATCGCGCTCAGGCTGGAATCGCCCAGAACGACAAATACCTCGCCACCGTCTTGTGACAAACCGATCAGGGAGCTGACATTCCCGTTGAAAATAATCTTTCTGCTCTCGCCTTCCCCGCCGGCTGACATCAGTTGCTGCAAATTCCGGTTGTAGGCCACGATGCGCGTACCTTGCTCGTTGGCAACAAAGCTGTCCCAGCTAATAGGGGTATCGCCGTTCGCCTGGAACAAACCACCCAAAACGAGCCGCACCCCGCGCCCCCATTCATCTTCCCGGTAGATGCCGGCCGGCAGGTCCGTCAGCACATTCCTTGCCGTGGGAGCATTGAGGTAGAACCCAGCGCCATCGGGAATGGACATGGCGACGGACATTGACGTCGGGAGCGCACAAGTCAAACCCGCGTTGATCCCCGCGGGATCGCCTATGGCGGCCAGTAACGGGCTGCGATTCGTGTCCACCTCTACCGTTGCTCCGCCCAGAATCACGCCTTCTGTATTCCGTACGGTCAACTCGTATCTGCCGTCTTCCACGAGGCGGCCATCGCTATCCAGACCGTCCCATTGCCATGAGCCGGAGGATGCCGCTTCCCAGGGGCCGGCGGTGCGCACCTCGCTGCCACGCTCATCGGTGACTTGGACCATCACCGGCATGACTGAAGACAACCGGTAAGTCAGTACCGTGCTGTCCTTGACGCCATCTCCATTGGGCGAGATATACGCCTCCGACACGGAAAAATTTCCTTCCTGGGTGCCCAGGGAAATGGTCGCCGTGTTGTTGTCCCGCACACGTTCCTTGATGGCGGACTGGGGATTGACCACCACCGTGATGGTGTTCAGTCCGGGGGTGGTTGGCGCGTCAAACGAAAATTGCGCCGACGCATTGGCCTGACTTGCCAAAGTAGGCAGTATCACGTCGGGCGCCAGCTTGATGCCGTCATCCGGACTGCCGATGAAGGCGCTGACCACCACGTTGTCGGCGCCTTGCTCGCCCAAATTGGCAACATTCACCGTCAGGACGGTGGCCTCGCCCGGTCTGGGAACGCTGGGGTTCAAGGCAAGAGCGCCTTGGGAAATCGCAAAATCCGGCAGCGTTAATACCTTCAGGTTCGTAAAGGCGGTGTTGTCGGTCAGGTCCGTTTCGCCCGCCAGTTTGTGTTCGGGATCGACCACGACAAAAATCAAACGCTCGGCGGCTGTCGGAACTTCCCAGTTGATCGTGGCCATTGCGCTGCCCAGGGCAGGCAGTGCGTCGATGCTGGTGGAGCCGATGGGCGTGCCGCCTGAATTCGGATCGCCATCGTAGAACTGCACCTCGATGTTGCCGGGTGCAGCCACGTCGCCAACGTTGCGCACCAGGGCGTTGATCGCCACGTCATAGCCTTCCAGCGCGGGGTTTGGCGTGAATGTTAAATCCCTGTAGCTGACCGCCAGGTTCAGGCCGGCGTTTGCCGCGACGTTGAAATCCAGGGTTGCCGTGTTGTCCGCGAGGTTGCTGTCGCCGCTGACCTGTTCAGGATCCATCTCAACGATGAAGCTGTAGCCGCCCCCCTGATCGGGGCGCCAGGGAATCTGCTGCTCAATGGCGCCGCCCGCGGCGATCTGCACCACATTGGTCAGGATGGGCGTGACGCTAGAGCCGGAGCGGACGCTGTAGCGGACATTGAACGAAGTGGAATCGAGCGCGCCGGTGTTGTGCAGGCGCACGGTAAATACGACATCGGAGCCGGGCCGCGGAATGTCGGGACTCAGTGTGATGTCGGATCTATCCACCGCCAGTGACACGCCCCCGACCGTCTTGACCGTGACCGAGGCGCTGTTGTTGTCGCGAGTGGATTCATGGAGCAGGCCATCGGGGTCCAGTTCCACGGTATAGACCGTGGCGCCCGCAACGGACAGCGTGGGTTTGAATTGGACCGCCGTGGTTGCGCGCGCGGCGACACTGAACGTGGTTTCGGCAACGCGGGCGCGCGTACCTGCGTTGTCGCTCCACAACACGGCCTGGGCATCGGTCACGCCCGCCAGCCCGGCATTGCTGATGAGCGCATCGATCTGGATCGTCGCAGGCAAGCTGGACACCGTGGACGGCGTGGCCAGCACATCGCCATCCCCAAGGAGCACATCGGGAAGCGGGCTGGCGCTTTCCACCACCAACGACAGCGACGTGGTGTTGTCCTGCCGGGTCAAATCGTCGGTCAACTGTTCAAAGTCCACCACGACAAACACCGTGTGCTGGCCGGCGCGCGATGTGGTGTTCCAACTGGCTTGCACGGTCGTGCTGTCGCCGCCCACCAGCGCGGGAATGGGAATGGCGTCCCCAATCGGCGTACCGCCCGCGGAAGGATCGCCATCAAAGAACCGTACCGTGCTGGCCTGGGATTGAACCGATCCCGCATTGGTGACTTTTGCGGAAAGGGTCAGCCGCTGCCCGTCGAAAACGGGCAACGGCGAGGCTTGGAGGTTCCCGATGGCCAGATTGGCGGCGGAAGCCGTGCGCAGCAACTGCAATGCCAGCACCGTGCTGTAAACGCTGCCCTGCCAACTGCCATCGACACGCTGGCTTTCCGCGACGAAACGCTGGGCAGCCGGCAGATCGATTTCCGTTCCGAATCCGGCATTGGCCATCGCCATGGCCGCGTTGGCGGTGTCGTGAATCGAACTGGCGCCATCCCCGAATCCGCCATCGGTGTTTTGCTTGCTCTTGAGAAAAAGTTTGGCCTGAGAGAGCGACGCCTGCGCATTGGCCAAACCAGCCAGCGCCTTGAAGGCTTGAGCGGTCACATGGACACGGCTTGGACTGGTTGGCGCATTGCCCCAGCCGCCGTCTGTGTTCTGCCACGTAAGCAAAAGATCGGCAGCCGGCTCGAAGGCATTCCCGTCGGCATTGGCCAGCCGCAAACTTTGTATCGCCAAAGCGGTGTCCAGCGGATTGCTGCGCAGGTTTTCGCCCAAACCCCAGCCGCCGTCGGTATTGCGCGCTGCCAATAGAGCTGAGACATCACTGGCTTGGCGCTCGCCGGCCGTGCTCTCGATCAATTTGCGCGCCAGGAAATCGGTATTGCTTGCTTGAAAGCCTGAAACCCAAGCCGTTGCGGTGCCCAAGCCGCTGTAGACGGGATCGGCAGACCGAAGATAGGAGCGGGCCAAGAGGGTATCGCGCGGCGCAAGGCCAGTCGCGTCCATGAAAGATCCATCGGGCTTCTGCTGGCTTTTCAGCCAAGACAGCCCAGCGGCATTGTTGCCGGGGTTTACTGCCGGCGTCCCTGGCGGCAGGATGGTGGAAGGAAGCCCAGGTGAAGTGGCGGACGGCGGTTCGGCAAAAACGTTGGCCGTTCCCATGCCATGAGTCAGTGCGTTGTAGCGCAGGCCAACCTGCCGACGCGCCTGGGCCGCCACAGCCAATTGTGCCGGATCAATCGTTTCGCCGGGCCGCACGAGAAAGAGGAAGGCAAAACGAAAAGACTTCTGCGAAACATCGGCCGCTGGTATGCGCGGGCCTTCGACGGCGATGATGTCGTCGACCGTGACCATGTGCTTGGTGCCACGGATGGTTGTGCCCACCTGCGGGGGCAAGGCGGTTGCATCGATACCCGGCGCCTCGATGAGCATGAAGGGCGGCACCTTCGATTTGTCAATCATGCCGGCAAGGTACAGATCCAGCGCGCTATAGATGTTCCTGGTCTCTATGGCTGTAAACGAGCCATCGCCGTTATCGCGCCAGCTTGCGCCATACTCAACCGAACCCTGCGTATCCAGCAGATAGCTCCAATGCGCGCCTTCTTGGCCAAGCAGCGCATCACTGACACTCCCATTCCAGTCACGAAACTTGACGTACGATCCCCACTGGTGCTGTAACTCGTGAACAAATACGGAAAGCATTTGCTCATAGCCTGAACTTGCTGTCGAAGCTGACCAACGAGTGACAGCAGCCATATCGATATAGCCCTGAAGAATCCCTTGACTGCCATAGAAACGTGAATTGTCAAATTGCTCGAGGCCAATGCCCTTCACACCGTTTCGGGCAGGCGAATGAAAAGCCAGTGCGTCCGCTCCATCACTCGAAATTGTGGGGAACTCAAAGCTCGTAAACACCACCAAAAAATCGTAAACATCGGCATGCGTGCGATAGAACTCCTTGGCAACCGTCAAGCGCGGCGCGGTCAGACCCCTGTCGTAGTCACCGGAGAATTCGATGATGCTGGTGTTGTTTTCATCGCGGATGAAGCGGGCCACGCCCGGCTCTTCATTCGCCGCGTCTTTTATGACTGCCGCCGCCGATTTCTTTTGAGACGACGCGACTGTGTCCTGCGGGGAATACGCAAACAAAGCCACGATGAGCAAAGCGCCGATGGCGCATAATTGCTTGAGCTGCTGCATTCCGGGCAGCCAGGCACCAAGTATCTTCAGCAAGTTGCGCGAAGGAGACCAGGAACCAGCGGCGCATCCAGAGACCCTCGGCCTCCCGGGCGCTTCTTCCGAGAACTGGTTTGCGTACTGCTCGCAGGATGAACCGCCTTGCGATTTGCTGTCAAACCGCACTGCTGCGCATACCCCGGCCGCGGAGCCGGTGGCGGAGCTTTTCGACGGTACGCTGGTCATCGCGGTGCAACCGCCCATCCACTAGCAGCCGCTCGCGCTGGGGGTGCCACCGGTACGACCGTCCATCCACTAACAACCAAGCGCGCTGGAGCCGCCAAGCGCATTACGGTAGTTACTTGTTCGCCATTAACCAAGGCGATAGTGATGCGCTCAACGGCTTCCCGTCCTGGTGCGTTCGTAGGTTGAAATACGGCTGTGCTACCCGATATAGCCATCAAACACACTGCAAGTTGGGGAATTGCAGCGCCGCGCTTCAAAATGGTCAGATCCCCGTCATCGACCTTGACCACTACCTGCTGGCGCTTGGCGTCCAGCGCAACGACGCGCAGCGCGGCTTGATTGGTCGTCGCCCAACTCCACCGGTTCATTGCGGCAGGCGACTCCCCGCGACGTGGAACTTGGGCTGATGAACCCAAAGGCAGTGCGCAGACAAGAGCCGCGACGGCCAGCACAATCCAGCTTCTTCTTGCGGTTTTTGACAGAACCATCCGTTCAGCAAACGCCATCAAGCCCGGATCGACTTCGAATCCGCCAAGCTTGTCTCCTTCCGCGTTTACTCTCAATTGCATCACCTGCAAAGAAATGATGGAGGCCCGTTTTCAATGCGTTTCATGTGCCCCCGCCATGTCAAGATATTTGAAGATTGCCTCGTGCAGCCGCAGTACAACAGCCTGCATGAGCCAAGCTCACGCCATCAATCCGTATCGCATCGGTAAAGCAAAGACAACGCGTAGCTGAAACCCGTCCCAGCAGCAACTACGGCAGCACTACGACACAGCAGGGTGCAACGTTTTTGGCAGTTTTCCTGTCAATACGTTTGCACGCCTTGCAAAGAAAAGAGGCTAACAGGTATCAATAACGCCAGCAAGCACTTATAGTGTAATTTTTTGTAAAGCATAGAACTTTATGGAACATAGATGCGCACAGTCGCGCCTTTTACCGTTCAGTCTCATGCCAATCCGCATGCCTTGCCGACTTGTTGCTTTTTTGCCGCTGTAGTGACCGCTCTTGGACTCGCTCCTTCTCGTAATCGACAATCGCTTTCAGATCATCGTCCTTGACGCGAATGCCCAATCTGGTGACCACAGGTTCACGCTGGTTTATCATGCGCCGAATGAAGGTTGAACCATGGAAATTTCGCGCGGCAAACACGCGGCGCGGTAAGTGGCGCGGCAGATGAAAGCCGTCTTCATCCGCCACGGCCAAAGTACCGGCAATGCCGGCGTGCCTTGCCACGATCTGGCGTCCATCGAATTGACGGACCTCGGCCATGAACAGGCGCGGGACATTGCGGGCAGTTGGACCGAAGCGCCTTCGCTGATTGTCACTTCCCCTTACCTGCGCACCCGGCAAACGGCAGCGCCCACCATGGAACGCTTCCCGGATGTGCCGGTCGAGGTCTGGCCGATCGAGGAATTCACCTATCTCCAGCCCTCCCGCTGGAACGGAACGCGCAGCGCCG
>WRJY01000335.1 GCA_009778355.1 Desulfovibrionaceae bacterium
GACGGCGAACTTGCGGATTTTGCTGATCTCGTCATCGGCGCGGCGGCGGGCGTTCTGCGCCTCGGCCTGCGCGCGCAGCGCCTGATCGGTCAGTTCGGCCACCTTGGCCGCCAGGGCGTCGTTGGCGGCCTGGGCGTTGGTCAGTTGGGCAGCGGCGTCAGCCTCGCCAGCGGCCGCGGCGGCTTCGAGTTCTTCAGGTCTGACAGGCGGCTCCAGAGGCGCGGCGCTAGCCGGGTCGAAGGGAGGGTTCCGGTGGGCGGTCATGCTCAGGGTCTTTTGGGGGGCAGTGCTTGGGGAATGCTGAATTGCCCCGCCCAGATAGGCGCCGGGCGGCGGTTTTCAAGTGCAAGGCTTGCGCGTTTTTCTCCCCCCCTCTCTCCTCGCGGGAAAAAGGGGCGCGCGGTTGAAGCGGGACGGATTCGCCGTTCAGGACGAAACGTCGAGCAGTTCGACGTCGAACTTCAGCGTGGCATTGGGCGGAATCACGCCGCCAGCGCCACGGGCGCCATAGCCCATGCCGGGCGGGATGACAAGTGTCCGCTGGCCACCCACTTTCATGCCGGCCACGCCCTCGTCCCAGCCCTGAATGACCATGCCCGCGCCCAGCTCGAACGCGAATGGCTGGCCCCGGTCGCGGCTGGAATCGAACTTGGCGCCCTGCTCGCCATTGCTGTAAAGCCAGCCAGTGTAATGAACGCTGACGATGTGGCCCTTGCGCGCCTCGGCGCCGGCGCCGGGTTGGGTGTCGGTGATCTGCAAGTGATGTTCCAGCAGCAGATTTTCAATGTTGTCGGCCACGACCGTTCCTTTTGTCCTTTTCGATGGATCAGCTTACTTCTTTTTGGCCTGCGCCGCGACCCACCTGGACGCAAAGGCTTGCAGGTCGGACAGGCGCTTGGTCAGGTCGGCGCCGCTGGCCGTCAGGCTGTAGCCGTCCGAACCGTGCGTGACCAGGCTGGCCGCGCGCAACTCCTTCAGGCGAGTGTTCAGCGTGTTGGGAGTGATGCCGCCCACGCTGTCTTGCAACAGGCGAAACGTCTGGGGATGGCCGTCACGCAAGGCCCACAGCACCCGCATGGCATAGCGCGCCTCCAGCAACGCGAGCAACTGGCCCGTGGCGGCGTTTTCCTTGGAACTCATGTCAGGCTTCTCCTCGTGGCGCATCAGAACGCACGAGGCCCACTATATCCCAAATTTGTAGCACGCTAGCACTTTCATAGCTTCAAAAGCTTCCCCGGCGTGGGGTCGGCGCTACAAAATTTAGTCCGACTTTTTTAGTCCACTTCCGCCTGCACACGGTGGTGCAGGCGCCGGATGCCGAGCCAGACAGCGGCGGCAACGAAAGGAACGGCCACTGCGGCGGCAATCTCCGGGCTGACCGGAACGCCCAGCGCCTGCGCCCCCTTGGCGGCATACGCCACCAGCCCGGCGCTGTAATACGTGACGGCGGCCACCGACAACCCCTCCACCGCCGCCTGAAGCAGGAATTGCGCTTTCTGGCGGCCACTCATGGCGCGCAAAAGTTGCTGGCTGCTGACTTGTTGTTCGATTTCGACCCTCGTTTGCAGCAGGTTCGACACGCGCGAAATGCGCTCCGACAGCGCCTGCTGGCGGCGCGCCGCCCAGGCGCAGGTCTGCACCGCCGGATGCAGGCGCTTTTCCATGAACTCGCGCAGCGTTTGCAGCGTGGCCTGGCGCTCTTCGCGCAATTCCTCGATGCGCTGGCGCACGATCTCGAAATACGCCTGGCTGGCCGAAAACCGTGCGTGGGTGCGGGCGTACAGCCCCTCTACCTCGGCGGCCAGCCGGGTCAGTTGCTTGAGCAACTCCGGCTCGTGGTGGCTTTCGGCGTTGCGGATACGCTCGGCCACCTGCGCCAGATCACGCTCGGCGCCCGCCAGCGCGCGCCCCACTTCGCGCGCCACGGGCAAGCCGAGCAGCGCCATCATGCGGTAGGTTTCGATGTCCAGAATGCACTGCGCCAGACGGCCAAGCTGTGCATCGCTCATATCGCGCACCACCACCACCCAACGGCCAAAACCGTCGGCGTGCAGGCGCAAATCGGTATAGACGCTGGCGCCCTTGTCGAATACGTGGGCGCCGATCAGGCTTTCCTCATGCAGCCATTGCCGGGCGCTGGCTGGAATGGTTTCGGCCCGGGCAGCGCCAGCCTTCACCACCCGCACATGCAGCCCCAGCAGGCACTGCCCCGGCAGCGCGGCCAGCCAGTCGCGCGGCACGGCGGCCAAGGGTTCCGGTTCGGCATCCTGCGCCTGCTGCCGCCAGAACGAATAGGTGTGGAATTCGGTGTGCTGCTCCCAACGCAGATGGGCGCCGCCAAAGCTGGAAATGATGTGCGATTCCTGCGCCCCCGGCACTGGCAGATGCCGGTTGGCGAGCAGCGTGCACAAGTGCTCGCGCACCGCCGCCGGGTCGGCATCCACCAGCGCCAGATGCGAGAGCAGCAGCGGCGCGGCCATCGACTGCGTGGGCCGCGCGTGAACTTCGTGGTACAGGGTTTCGCGCAGGGGATGCACCGCGCGCAACGGCGCATCCGCCCTGCCGGGCGGCGGCGCTGTATGCGGGTCGCTGGCGTCGGTCATCGTCATGTCTCCAATGCGTTGGCGGTCATTGCGGTGTTCATGGCTGTATTCAGGTCAGGCGGCGTCATGGAACCTGGACGATGGTCTCGGCGCCGACGAACCGCTCCTGCGCCGCGTCGTAGCGGATCTCGTAACGGTACTCGCGCGGGGGGTATTCCGGATAGGTGGCCGTAAACCGCCAGACGCCGCGTCTTGGCGCGCGGCGGAGGAACTGGATCGGAATCCAGTGCGAATCCTCGGTGCTCAATTGGCCCTCGTCGTTGACATCGAGATGAAACGTGTACCAGATCACCTTGTCCTGACGTTTGCTGTAACCGGCGATGGTGGCCACAAAGTCGGAGCATGACCCGGCCATGTACAACACGAACTCATCGGCCCGGCCATCGCGGTTGATGTCGCGCAGCCGCATCACCCTGTGCGCGCCTCCTGGCGCGTCGTACAGCGTCCGGCCAACGGCCACCGGAATGCCGAGCAGCGGTTCCTCTGGACTGGTTTCGAGCAATACGCTGTCCTCGATCCGGGAGCGGCGTTCGTCCACCAGCGACAAGCGCGCCCGTCCCGTGACGTAGTGCCTGCCAATCGCCATTTCAGGGCAGGTCAGCACGTCGCCATAGTCTTCTTCACGGCTCTCCTGTGCATCGGCAACCCAAAGAACCAGACGCCGCTTGCCATGCGCCGACCAGATCGCCGCCTCGTCCATGACGCGCGCGTGTGCCGGCAGGTAGCCATGCCCGCCCGCCATGCTGTCCGTTGCGGCAGCCGCCGCCAGTATGCCGACGATGATCCACCGCATATCTGTTCTTTCCACAGACTGGCGCTCACCCGCGCTGGCGGCGCGCCTCGTACAGGCAAAGGCCGCTGGCCACCGAGACGTTCAGGCTCTCGACGGCGCCGCGCATCGGGATGCGCACCAGCAGGTCGCAGGTCTTGCGCGTGAGCTGACGCATCCCCGGCCCTTCGGCGCCCAATACCAGGGCCAAGGGAACCTTGAGGTCGGCCTCGTACAGCGTGCCCTCGGCCTCGCCGGCGGCGCCGACGACCCAGATGCCGCGCTCCTTCAACTCGCCCAGCGCGCGCGCCAGGTTGGTGACCATGAAGTACGGCACTGTCTCGGCGGCGCCGCTGGCCACCTTGGCCACCGTGGCATTGATGCCTGCCGCATGATCCTTGGGCGCGATGACGGCGTGCGCGCCCGCGCCGTCGGCCACGCGCAGGCAGGCGCCCAGGTTGTGCGGATCGGTCACGCCGTCCAGCACCAGCAGCAGCGCGGGCTCCTGCAACCCGTCCAGCAGGTCATCGAGCGATCGCGCCGGCTCCAGCGCCTGCACGCGCGCCGCCACGCCCTGATGGCCGGCGCTGCCGCTCAACTTGGTCAGCCGCGCGCCATCGGCCTCGATGACGCGCACGCCCGCCTGCGCCGCGCGGGCCAGAAACTGCCTCATGCGGGCATCGCGGCGCGTGGCATCGGCATAGACCTCGATGATCGACGCGGGCGCGGTCTTCAGGCGCACGCCGACGGCGTGAAAGCCGAACAGCACTCGTGGGGTAGACATGGCGCGCATTATCAGGGGCAGGGCCGGGGCGCTGCCCCATGACCCATGCGGCCCAAGCCGCTTCATCGGCCCGCATCGGCGCCACGCGCAGGCTTCGAGCTGGTCTCAAGCACATGATCCAACACGGCCTGCCGGACCGAGGTAAGCGATGCCGCCGGCGGGCCCTCGCCTTCCAAGGCGTTCCGGACAGCGCCGCCTTGCCCCCATCGCACCGGCGCTGGACGCCTAAGCGACAGGCGCTGCGCGTGCGCGAAAGCGCCGTCCGCCACCCATCCACAAGCGCCTGCTTGAATATATCCAGGCAGCCACCAGGCTTGTGGACGCAACCTCACTTGTTTACAAACATCATCCAGCCGGAGAAATTGCCATTGACTGCGGGTTATCACCTATATGTCATATGCCCACCATTGTTTTATAATTGTGCGCCTTGCCGGATTGGGTATCGAGAAGAAATCTTGCCTTCCTGCATACCGCCCTCGACAGCATAAAACAGATACTTTATTCCATACGATTGAATAGACAATAAATGCCATCCGCCGCTTCTGAATGATCCGCCGGCGATCCAGCTCTCTCTTTTGAGTCAATATCTTGCGTTCGCAGTCGAAAACGCCATTTCAAACCGGGAGCACAAGATTTAAAACCTGATTGGCTCGGCAGAAAATCCATTGCCTCGATGGCCTGGAAATCAGCAGCCGATCGTCAGGGGTACATTGGCAGGGCCTGCACGTTTCGACGTTCCAGGCATTCAACCCAGAGAGCATTCTCCGAGGCGTTGACATGAACCCACAGCCTTGAAACATAAATAAGCGGCAGTTCAATTTCACGAGAATTTTTTCGACATCGCGCGTTTATTAATTCAATCGACTCATGAATAGCCTGCGCTCTTTTGTTACGTTTCGCAATATTTGTTACATCTTTTACGCGCTGCTTCATTAACAAACACAGTACACTTGGTAATCTTGTGCCGTGAAATAACACCACTGTGATCTTGAACACCACTCGTTTCAAGCTTGCCGCATGTCTGCTGGCTCTCGGGGTCTTGGGGTGGAGCAGCGGCTTGGCGTTGGCCCAAAAACCACCCCAGCCGAACCAGCCCAAAACCATTGATGTCACCCCTGCCACAGCCGCTATCGAGCCATCCGTTGCCATACAACCACAGGCCCTGCGCCGCTGGGCTCCGCACCTGAAAGACCTGGGGCTGCTCGACGCGATGCGGCTGCGCGGCGTGGAAAGCTGGGCGACCGTCATCGTACCCATCCGGCGCGACGAAATGGTGGAGGCGGCGCGCCTGCATTTGCGCTTTACGCTTTCGCCCTCGCTGCTGGCCGATCTGTCGCACCTCAAGGTGCTGCTCAACGACCAACTCATCCGCACCATCGCGCTGCCCAAGGAGCAGTTGGGCCAGCCGCACGAGGAGGACATCGACCTGCCTCCAGCCTATTTCACGGATTACAACCAGCTATCGTTCCAGTTCGTGGGCCACTACACGCTGGACTGCGAGTTTCCCCATCACACGAGCCTGTGGACGGAAATCAGCAACGAGAGCCATCTGGACTTGTCCCTGCGCCCCCTGCAACTGCCCAATGACCTGGCGCTGCTGCCCGCCCCGTTCTTCGACCCGCGCGACAACAGCGTCGTGGACGTGCCCTTGGTTTACCCGGCGCATCCCAGTCTGGGCCAACTGAAGGCGGCAGGCTCGGTTGCCAGTTGGCTGGGTATGCTGGCGGCCTACCGCGGCGGTCGCTTTCCGGCGTTTGAAGACCAGCTCCCGCCGCGCGATGCGGTGGTGATTGCCACCAACGCGCAGCGCCCCGGCTTTCTCAAGGACATGCCGCCAGTGGAGCAGCCCACGCTGTCCATGGTGTCGCACCCCGGCGCGCCGGGGGCGCAATTGCTGCTGGTGCTGGGCAAGGACGATGCGCAGGTGCAAATCGCCGCCGATGCGCTGGCGCTGGACAAGGCCGCGCTGTCGGGCCAAAGCATTCAAATCACGGACCTCAAACTGCCGGCGCGGAACAAGGCTTACGATGCCCCGCGCTGGCTGACCACCGAGCGCCCGGTGGCCCTGGGCGAGTTGGTGACGAGCGTGTCCGATCTGCAAGTGCGCGGCGCGACGCTGCACGACACCATCCGCGTCGACGCGCGCATGGCGCCGGACTTGTTCAAATGGAACGCCTCGGACATTCCGGTGCGGCTGATCTACCGCTACACCCCTCCCGTGGCGCCGGAGCAGGGCGCGCTGAACATTTCCATCAACGACCAGTTCATCAGGTCTTACCCGCTGCCGGCCAAAGGCGGCGCCGAGGGCCTCAAGAGCGTCATTTTTTCGCCGCTGTCGAAAAACGAAGACCCCGCGGTACATCAGGAGATGCGCATCCCGTCCGCCATGATGCAGACCAACAACCGGCTGGAGTTCGCCTTCCAGATTCCGCCCGCCGATCCGGGGCGTTGCCGTTCCGTCCAGCCGGTGGAACTGCGCGCGGCCATCGATCCGCAATCGGTCATCGACCTGACGGGCTTCGACCATTACATCGCCCTGCCCGACCTGGCCGTTTTCGTCAACAGCGGCTTTCCGTTCACCAAGTTCGCCGACCTGAGCCAGACATCGGTGGTGCTGCCCAACCAACCCACGCAGGCCGATATCGAGGCCTATTTCACCGCCATCGGCCGCATGGCGGCAGCCACCGGCCACGTGGGCACGCGCTTCAATCTGCTGCACGCCTCGCAGGTCGAGCAGGCCCGGGACACCGACATTCTGCTGATCTCCTCGGGCGACAAGGACGGCCTGCTGGCGCGCTGGAGCAGCGACCTGCCCGCGCTGGTCGTGGCCGGCAAGCGTTCCGTGCATACCCTGGAGCATTACGTGCGCTCGTTCTTCGAGTTGCTCCACCTGGGCGAGGACAGCCCCGCAACGCCTGACGACAGCCACGCCACGCTGGAAGGCAGCGGCCCGCTGGCGGGCGTGGTGGGCATGCAGTCGCCCTTGCAGGCAGGGCGCAGCGTGGTGGCGCTGACGGCCAGCGACGACGCGGGCATGACCCTTATCTCCCGAAGCCTGAACGACCCCGGCAAGGTGCAATTGCTGCAAGGCGACCTGGGGCTGCTGCACGGCGACACCGTGGAGAGCTTTCGCATCAATCCCATGTACTACGTGGGTGATCTGCCCTGGTACAAGCTGCTGTGGTTCCGCCTTCACAGCCATCCGGCGTGGCTGGCGCTGGGGAGCATCCTCGTGAGCCTGCTGCTGACCCTGATGGTGTATGGCGCGCTGCGCGCGCTGGCCCGCCGCAGGCTGGAGTCGGTGCATGACTGAGGCCGGCTGTCCCACGCGCCGCGGCATGCTGCAAAGCGCCACGGGCGTGGCGGCAGGACTGGCCGTGCCGGCCTGGGCACAGGCGCCGGCGCCACCGAAGGCCGATGCGAGCCCGGCATCCGCATGGCCCGCATGGGACGCGTTTGCCCGCCAGTTCATAAGCCCCGAAGGCCGCGTCACGGTGGACGAACAGGCCCAAACCCATTCCGAAGCGCAGTCCTACGCACTGTTTTTCGCGCTGGTGGCTGGCGACCGCGAATACTTCGAGCGCCTGCTGCTCTGGACGGAAAACAACCTTTCCGCGGGCGATATCACCTCCCAACTGCCGGCCTGGCTCTGGGGCAAGCGCGAGGACGGTACCTGGGGCGTAATCGATCGCAACGCGGCCTCGGACGCCGACCTGTGGATCGCCTATGCGCTGGCCGAAGCCGGTCGGCTGTGGAACGAGCCGCGCTACCGCGCGCTGTCCGCCGCGCTGGCAAGGCGCATCGTGGACGAGGAAGCGGCCGACCTGCCGGGCCTGGGTCTGACGCTGCTGCCCGCGCCGCACGGCTTTGCCCTGAAAGACGGGCTCTGGCGCCTGAATCCGAGCTACACGCCGCTGCAAGTCCTGCACCGGCTGGCCGGCAGCACCGGCCAGCCGGCGTACCGGGCCCTCGCGGTCAGCGCGCTGCGGGTCATCGTCCGCTCCGCGCCCAAGGGCTTGAGCCCCGACTGGACGGTCTACAACACAAAGATTCATCGCCGGGGCTTTCGGGCCGACGCCGCGGACAAGGGCCGGGGCTCCTACAACGCCATCCGCGTATACCTCTGGGCGGGCATGTTGCACACCCATGCCGAAGAGCGCCACCTGCTGCTCAAAACCCTGGCGCCGATGGCGCATTTCGTGCGCGAGCAAGGTTATCCGCCGGAATCCATCGACATCCTGACCGGTCAGGCCTCCGGTCCGGCGCCGGCGGGCTTTTCCGCGGCCCTGCTGCCTTTCCTGCACGCCAGCGGCCAGACCGATGCGCTGCGGGCGCAAACGTTGCGCCTGCAAAAGCGCGCGCCACGGCACAACGCCTATTACGAGCAATGCCTGATGCTCTTCGGACAGGGGTGGATGGAGGGCGCCTACCGGTTCGACGCCCACGGGCGGCTGCTGCCCCGCTGGAAGAGCAAGCCATGACGCGAAATGGCATGACGCTCGCCATGGCGCTGGCAGCCGTGGCGATGGCGCTCGGCCCGGGCGCGCCGGTCGTTCATGCCGAAGGCCTGGATGCGACACAGCAAGAGCTGCTGCGCAACGCCCAGATATGGGCATCGCGCAACCATCCGGCCCTAGCGCGCCAGAACGTGGACAAGTTGCTGGCGCTGGTTCCCGATTCGCCCCAGGGACTGGCCATGCTGGGCAACATCGCGCTGCTCGAAAACAAGCCCGAGGAGGCGCAGCGCATCCTGGCGCGGCTGCGCGCGCGCCAGCCCGGCCACCGCGCAACGGCCGATCTGGCCATCCTGGTGCGCGTGTACGGACCGGATCACGAGAAGCTCGCCCAGATGCGCCTGCTGGCGCAGGCAGGCCGCAAAGCCGAAGCCGCCGGGCTGGCGCGGGCGCTCTTTCCCGAAGGCCCTCCAGTCATCGGCGGCCTGGCCGCGGAGTACTACCAGATCGTGGGCAGCGACAAACGCGCTGCGGCACAGGCGGACTCTGCCCTGGCCCGGCTTTACCAGAGCACGGGCGATGCCAGCTACCGCCTCGCCGAGTTGGAACTGCAACTCGATCAAGGCGCGCCCGCTCTCGAACTGGCGCGCCAGTTCGAGACGCTGACCACGATGGATACGGGCGTGGACCCGCAGCGGCTACAGGCGCTGTGGCGCCGCGCATTGAAGCGGCTGGACAACACCGCCGCCGCAAAGCCCCGTCTGCAAGCCTATCTGCGGCGCTACCCCGACGACCGCGGCGTGGCCGAGCAACTGGGCATCCCGCACGGGCCAGCCGTGGCGCATCCCGAGCCGCCGCAAGAAACCAGGCCCGCCGCGGCGCATGTCGAACGCCGCCCGCCGCCGAACGCAGACCATGCCGCGCAGGCCGTCCAGCGGCGGGAAGAGCGCGCGGCCCGGCATCAGAAAGACCATGCCGACGAGTTGGGCCAGCAAGGCCAGGCGCTTCTGCGCCAAGGCCGCCATGCGCAAGCGCAGGCCCTGTTCGCTCAAGCGCAGCGCCTGTCCCCGCAGCGCAAGTGGCAGGAGTTGTCGGACACCGCCCGGTTCTGGCGCTTGCTGCGCCAGGCCGACGAAGCCGCACAGGCCGAGCGCCTGGACGAAGCGGCCCAGTATGCGCAGCAAGCGCTGGCCATGCAGCCCGCCCATGCCGAGGCGCTGGTCACGCTGGCCGGCATCCGCACCCGGCAAGGCAATGCCACGCAGGCCCAGACGTTGTATGAGCAGGCCCTGGCCGCCGAACCTGCCCACTCCGGTGCGTTGCGCGCTCTGGCCGCCCTGCGCGAGCAGCAGGCCATGGACATGCTGCAAGCCCTCCGCAGCCCCCCCGGCCAGGCGGAGCAGCCCGTTTCGGCTGGCGCCGGCATGCCTGGGCAGGAGGCCGGCCCCGACGCCGCCCTGCGCCTGCTGCAAGAGGCCACGGCGCTGACGCCGAGCGACCCCTGGCTGCGCCACCGCCTGGCCCGGCTGTACCTGCAACTGGGTCAGCGGGACGAGGCGCTGCGCGTCATGGACGAAGGCATTGCCGTTCACCAGAGCAACCACGAAAGCGACGACGATCCGGCCATGATCGACATGCGCTATGCGCGCGCCCTGATCCGCAGCGCCGCCGACGACGATGCCGGCGCGCTGGCCGATATGGAGTTCATCTCGCCGGAGCTGCGCAGCGCCTCGATGCGCGCCTTGTTCAAGTCGGCCTCCGTGTATGTCATCGTGGCCCATGCCGCCGAGCCGGGAGCGGACGCCGATACCCTGCTCGGCAGCGCCGAACGGCTCGCGGGCAACGATACCGATCTGCTGTTTTCCATCGCCAATGCCTGGTTCAGGCGCGGCCAGGACGCGCAAGGCGTGGCCGTGTTCGAGCGCCTGACCGGGCGCGCTCCGTCGCCCGCGGCGCGCCTGGATCATGCCGCGCTGCTGGGCCGCGCGGGCGACGATGACCGGCTCGCGTCCCTGCTGCCCGCGCTGCTGGCCGAGCCGGGGTGGACGCCCGAACAAACGGCGCGTCTGTTCGCGGTGCAGACCAGCCATCTGGAACGCCTGACGCAAGCCGCCGCGGCGGCGGGTGATCGCGCCCAGGCGCTGCGCCTGGCACAAACCAGCCTGTACCAGGCCGAGGCCCAGCCGGCCAGCCAGCAAGCCTACGCCAGGGGGCGCCTGCTGTACGCGGCGCAAGACTACGCGGGCGCGGCGCGACAACTGGAGCAAGCCCTGGAAGGCGACGCCGATCAGGCCGGCAAGCCCATGCAGGCCGATGTACGCCTGGCGCTTGGCAATGCGCTGGCGCTCCAGGGCCAGAGCGCGCAGGCGCGCGAACAGGCGCAGTGGCTTGCCCGGCATCTGAGCCAGGACGACGTGACCGGGCAGCTCGCGCTGCTGCGCCTGTGGCAGCGCCTGCCCGCCATGGACGAAGCCCGCGCCCTGGCGCGGCAACTGCTGGAGCGCTTCCCGCAGGATGCCGATGTGCTGCTGCACGCCGCCCGGCTGGAGCGCGCCCAGGACAACTACGCCCAGGCGCTGACCTATTTCCGGCAGGCCGGGGAGATCGAAAAAAACACCGAATCGCAGCCGCGGCTCGACAAAATCGAAACCGACATCCGCGCCATCGAGGAACGCCGCCAGGCTTGGGTGGAAACGGGAATGGAGCGGCTGACCAAAAACTCCACCTCCGGCATTTCCAGCCTGCGCGGCTGGGAGATTCCCGCCGTCATTTGGGTGCCAGTGGGTTACGACGGACACTATTTCCTGCATGTGGATCAGGTCCGGCTCGACGCGGGCAACCTGCCCGCCTCGGCGCAGCAAGCCGAAACCTACGGGCAGGTGGCGGCATGGCCCGCGGCAGCCTACCCCGCCCCGCCGGACAGGCCGCGCGGCAACGGCCTCAACCTGGGCTTTGGCTACCGCGGCGATGGCATCGAATGGGACGTGGGGGCCATCGGCGTCGGCTTCCCCGTGACCAACCTCGTGGGCGGCATCTCGCACAGCTACTGGAGCGAAGACTTCAGCTACCGCATCGAGCTGGCCCGCCGCCCGCTCACCGGCAGCCTGCTGTCGTATGCCGGCGCGCGCGACCCCATCACGGGGCAGGACTGGGGCGGCATCGTCGCCACGGGCGTAGCGGGGCGAATCTCGCGCCCGCTGGGGCCGTACAGTGCTTCGCTGGGCGCCAGCTATGCGCTGCTGCAGGGCCGCAATGTAGAAAACAACACCAGCCTGCAACTGCGCGCGGCCATCGACCGCGACGTGCTGCGCAAGCCGCACGAAACGGTCAACATGGGCCTGTCGCTGTCGTGGTGGAGCTACAAGCATGACCTGTCGGAATTCACCTGGGGGCAAGGCGGCTACTACAGCCCCCGCAGCTACCTGTCGCTGGCGCTGCCCGTGGAGTGGAGCGGGCGCAGAGGCGCCTTCACCTGGCTGCTGCGCGGCTCCATCTCGCTGGCGCACAGTTCGAGCCGCGCCTCGAACTATTACGCCAACTCCCCCGCGCTGCAAACCCAGGCGTTCGCGCTGGACCACACGCCGGTTTACGCGGGCGATGACAGTTCCGGGTTCGGGCGATCACTGCAAGCGGTTGTCGAATACCAGGTCTCGCCCAGCCTGGCGCTGGGCGCGCAGTTGTCGATCAACCGCTCGGCCTACTACGCGCCCACCAGACTGATGGTGTATCTGCGTTATTTCCTGTCCCCCGTGGTCGCGCCGCTGCAAGACCGCCCGCGCCCCGTGCAACCTTATTCGCGCTTTTGAGTCATGGCCTCGACCTCCCCCGTCATGGACCTGCCGCGCTCATGGTGGCGCGATCCGCACGAATTGCGCGGCAGCTCCCGGCACATGCCCCAGCCCGCCGCTTTGGGCATGGATGACCTGCCTCACGGCGTGGGCCGCTTGCCCGCGGCCGCCGGTCACAACGCCAGCGAGGGCGCGCCGTGAGCCTGCACCTGGCCCTCGTATGGCTTGCCAACCAGTTGCAGGTGCCGCGACCCGGGCAATGGCCGTCTTGGCTGCTGCGGCTGTTCATCAAGCCGCCCGCAAGCGCGCCGTGGACGGCCCTGACGCCGCCGCAGGTGCCGGACCCTGCCGCCTGGGCAGCGCGCGCGCTGGGCGTGCCGCGCCAGTCCCCATGGTGGCTGTGGCTGTGGCGGCTGGTGGCGCTACCGCCCGCGCCCTGGGCGCTGCCTGCCGCCGCCAAGGCGCTGGGCAAGGGATTGGGCTGGATGCTGGCGCTGGCCTGGCGGGCATTGCTCGTCCTGATCCGGGCCGTTTTGTGGCCCCTGAACCTGCTGATGCGCGCCCTGGAGCGGCAGGCTGCCCGTCTGGAAGCCAGCGGCATGAGCCGGGCGATCGGCCAGGCCGCTGATCGCGCGCTGCAGCCGTTGCTGGCCGTGCCGGGCATACGCCGGACGGTTCTGGGCCTGGCGATGATCATCGTGGCCATGGTCATCACCACGCCGCTGACCTGGGCCGGCCAGATCGTCTTCCTGCTGCTGGCGTGGATGGCGTCCATGGCGCTGCGCGAACTGTCGCCGCGGGGGCGCTTTCCGTCGCTGATGCTGGCGGTCATCGGCCTCATGGCCATGGGGCGTTACGCTTGGTGGCGCATGACCAATACACTGACGTTCGACTCGGCCACCGAAGCCGCTCTGGGTTGCGGCCTGCTGGCCGCCGAGATGTACACATGGCTGGTGGTGGTGCTCGGCTTCTTCCAGACGGCCTGGCCGCTGCAGCGCCAGATCGCCGAACTGCAAGGCCCGCGGCAAGACTGGCCCAGCGTCGATGTCTTCATCCCCACCTACAACGAATCGCTCGACGTGGTGCGCCCCACCGCGCTGGCGGCGCTGACGATGGACTGGCCCCGCGACAAGCTGCGCGTCTATCTGCTCGACGATGGCCGCCGCGAAGAATTCCGCGCTTTCGCCGCCGAAGCCGGCCTCCAGTACATCGCCCGCGCCGACAACCGCCACGCCAAGGCCGGCAACCTCAATCACGCGCTGCAACGCACGCAGGGCGATCTGGTGGCCATTTTCGACTGCGACCACATCCCCACGCGCTCCTTTCTGAAAAGCTGCGTGGGCTGGTTTCAGCGCGATGCGCGCTGCGCCATGCTGCAAACGCCGCACCACTTCTTCTCGCCCGATCCGTTCGAGCGCAATCTGGGCACCTTCCGCAACATACCCAATGAAGGCGCGCTGTTTTACGGGGTGGTGCAGGACGGCAATGATTTCTGGAACGCCACGTTCTTCTGCGGTTCGTGCGCCGTCATCCGGCGCGCGCCGTTGATGGAAATCGGCGGCATCGCGGTGGAAACCGTGACCGAGGACGCGCACACCGCCCTCAAGCTGCACCGGCGCGGCTACACCACGGCCTACATCAACGAAACGCAGGCCGCCGGCCTGGCCACCGAAAGCCTGTCGGCCCATGTCGGCCAGCGCATTCGCTGGGCGCGCGGCATGGCGCAGATATTCCGCGTCGACAACCCCTTGCTCGGCAAGGGCCTGACGCTGTGGCAACGCATCTGCTACAGCAATGCCATGCTGCATTTCTTCTTTGGCTTGCCGCGGCTGGTATTCCTCACCGCGCCCATGGCCTACCTGTTCTTTACCCTGCACATCATCAGCGCGCACGCCGGACTGCTGGCGCTGTACGTGCTGCCCTACATCGTGCAGACCAGCATCGCCAATGCCCATGTGCAAGGCCGCTACCGCCACACTTCCTGGGGCGATGTCTATGAAACCGTGCTGGCCTGGTATGTGGCCCTGCCGACCACGCTGGCAATGATCAACCCCAAGCTGGGCAAGTTCAACGTCACGGCCAAGGGCGGGCTGGTCGAGCAGGCCTATTTCGACTGGGGCACCTCGCTGCCCCATGTGGCGCTGATGGCGCTGAACCTGGCGGCATTCGGCATCGGCATCGTGCGCCTGCTGTGGTGGAACGTGGACGAATCGGCCGCCGTGCTGCTGAACCTGATCTGGACCTTCTACAACCTGGTAATGCTGGGCGCGGCCATGGGCGTGGCCTCAGAATCGCGCCAGATGCGGCGCATGCACCGCGTGGCCACGCAACTGCCCGCCGTGCTCCACCTGGATAATGGCTGCGCGCTCGATGCCACTTGCACCGACTACTCCATGTCCGGCCTGGGCCTGCAAATCAGCGCCGGCGATGACGCGCCCCCGCCGCCGCTGTCAGCCGGGCAGCAAGTGCACGTCGGCCTGTGGCGGGACGGCGCCGAATGCGTCCTGCCCGCCGAAATCGTGCGCGCCAAGGGCCGCGGCGCCATCGGCGTGCGGTTTGGCGCGCTGACCTGCGATCAGCAAATCGAACTGGTGCAATGCACCTTTGCGCGCCCCGGCGCCTGGCAAAACTGGATCACCGGCGCACAGGATACCGACCGCCCGCTGCTGGGGCTGCAAGAGGTTGCGCACCAGAGCTTGCAGGGTTACCGAAAAATGGGCCGCGCCCTGCTGCATGAACTGCGGTATCGCCGCCGGCCACGCGCCCGCGCCACGCCGCCCGCCTCCGCACAGCCCACGCCGCCATGAGTTACTGGAGTTTTTACTTTCTCGTCAAAGTCGGTCTGCACCACGCAGGCTACATCGACATGCACTGGCTGCCCAACTTGCTGCTGGCCCTGGCGCTGATGCCGCCGCTGCCCATGCGCGGCCTGCGCGTGACGCGGCAGGCGCTGGCCTGGCCCGCCGCCATCGCGCTGCTGTACCACGACTCCTATTTGCCATCGCTGAACCGGGTGCTGTCGCAAACCCATGCGCTGGCCAGCTTCAGCCCGCAGTACATGGCCGAACTGCTGGCCCGCGTCTGGGACTGGAAAATCGCCCTGGGCCTGGCGGCGCTGCTGGCCGTGTATGCACTGCTGGCGCAGCGCGTGCGCTTTGCCACCTTCGCGCTGGCCGGCATTCTGAGCATTCCCCTGGCGGCAGCGCTTGCGCCCCAGCCCGACATGCCGGCGGCCAGCGCCGCGCCTGCCGCGCCCCTGGCGGGCGGCGGCGCGCAAGCGCCGATGGACCCCGACGCCCAGTTGCAGGCGTTCTACGCCAGCGAAAGCCAGCGCCGCCTGACATGGACCACCTCGGGCGCGCCGCCCGCGTTCGACATCATCGTGCTGCACGTATGCTCCCTGTCCTGGGACGATCTGGACTTCGTCGGTATGCGCGACAACCCGTTGCTGCGGCGCTTCGACGTCATTTTCACGCAATTCAACAGCGCCGCCAGCTACAGCGGCCCGGCAATGCTGCGGGTGCTGCGCGGCAACTGCGGGCAGATGCCGCACAGCAAGCTCTACCAGGGCGCCGACCCGGCCTGCTACGTCTTTCCCAGCCTGGAACAACTGGGCTACGAATCCCACGCCCTGCTCAACCACGACGGCCACTTCGACGACTTCGCCAAAACGCTGGAAACCGACGGCGGGCTGGCCGGCAAGCTGGAACTGCCCAAGGACGCACCCGTGGCCATGCACAGCTTCGACGGCACGCCGATCTACAACGACCTGGCGCTGCTCAGCAATTGGCACAAGAAGAACCAGGGCGCCAAGCGCCCCCTGGCCCTGTACTACAACACCATCACGCTGCACGACGGCAACCGCGTGCCGGGCATGACCTCGCGCCAGAGCCTGGACACCTACAAGCCGCGCCTGACACGGCTGCTGTCCGATTTCGACCAGTTCCTGACCGAGTTGGAACACTCGGGCCGGCCAACCGTGGTCTTGCTCGTGCCCGAGCACGGGGCCGCGTTGCGCGGCGACAAGTTCCAGATTTCGGGCATGCGCGAAATTCCCGGCCCGCGCATCACGCTCGTGCCCGCGGCCCTGAAGATCGTCGGCGCGCCCAAGGCATCGGCCAGCAACGGCCCCCTGGTGATCGATCAGCCCGTCAGCTACTTCGATCTGAACACGCTCTTGGGCGACTTGCTGCACGACAGCCCCCTGGCCCCCGGTTCGCGCCCGTTGAGCGAGCGCACGGCCCACATGGAAACCACCCCTTTCGAAGCCGAAAACGCCGGCACCTTCGTCCTGCGCGACGCCGCCGGCCAATACCTCATCCACACGGACAAAGGCGAATGGGTGCGCTACACCCCCTGAATCTTGCCGGTTGCATTGCGCAAGGGCCCCTCTGCTCAAAGCCTCAGAGCCTGTTGACGATCTCAGCGGATCCGCGCAGACACCTTTTCGGGCGGTTTGCGCCTTGCATCCCATCCCGAAAAGGTGCGTCTGCGCGGGCCCGCTGAGATCGTCAACAGGCTCTTATTGCTTCGTCTCGAGACACGCGCGGTCGCCTCCTTCGCTCTTGGCGCGGTAAAGCTGCCGATCGGCGCGCTCCATCCATAGCAGGGCGGAGCCATCCGCTTGTTGGAGCGCGAAGGCGCCGCCGATGCTGACTGTCACGCCAGCCTGCTGCCCTGGCGCGATCGCCACCTGGCACTGGCGCACTTGCTGGCGCACGCGCTCGGCGATGGCGCTGCCGGACGCCGGCGGGCAGCCGGGCAAAATCATTGCGAACTCGTCGCCGCCGGAACGCGCCAGCGTGTCCATCGGGCGGATGCACGCTTGCAGCGCCCGCGCGACCGCAGCCAGCACCAGGTCGCCTGCCGCGTGGCCGCGGGTGTCGTTGACCTGCTTGAAATGGTCGATGTCGATCATCAGCATCAGCGCCGGTTGGCCGGTGCGGGCGACGCGGCCGAGTTCGCGCGCCAGCGCCGTCTCCAACTGGCGGCGATTGACCAGCCCGGTGAGCGGGTCGCGGCAGGCGATGGCGCACAAGCCATCGATGACCGCTTGCAGCCAGCGGGCGCTGCCGGCGTCCTGCCGGCATGGCAGCGTCAAGCCCGCGTGCCGCAGCAATCGCAAGGCGTCATCGAGACACAGGGGTTCTTCGTCGCGGGCGATCGGGGCAGGCTTCAAAACGGCACCCGGGAGGCGGACAAGGAATTTATCGAGGGCGAAAACGGCTCACGCGGCTGGATCGAGCACCAGGCGGCGGCGCCGCAGCGCCGGGTCGTTCCAGACCTGTTCGACCGCCGACAGCGGCACGGCATGCGCATCGACCTCCAGCGCTCCCTTGACGCCTTCGGCGAAGATGCGCGCCACGGTTTCCTGAAGAACGGGCAGCGGCGGGAAATTACCGGTGCCGCTGCCGAGAATCTGCAAGTGCGAGCTGCGCAGCACGGCGGAGGGCAGGCGAATGTCCTTGCCCGTCATTTCGCCCACGCTGACCAGGCGCACGCCGCGCCCCGCGCCGGCGCGCGATACGGCCAGGTCACGCCTGGTCAGGCCGGCGATCAGGGCTTCGGCGGGCGGCCCCCACAGGTAATCGACCACCACGTCGAAACCGCGCTCGCCTGCCGCATCGGCAAAGGCTTGCCGCAGGGCTTCGGGCGCTTGTTCGGTATCGACGATGGCGTCGGCGCCCACGTCGGCCAAGCCGCTTTTCAGGCGGCCAGCCGCCACCACGCGGCTGGCGCCCAGGATGCGGGCGATGCGCACCGTCAGCCGCCCCGTCGCGCCGGTGGCGCCGATCACCAGCACGCTTTCGCCCGGCTCCATCTTGGCGCGCCATGACAGGGGCAGCCACGCGCCGAGCGCCGGATTGACCAGCGCGGCAGCCGTGTTGCTGTCCAGGGCATCGGGCACCGGTACGTGCCAAGATGCCACCGAATGCTCGGCCATGCCGCCGAAGGGCGAACGCATGGCGGCGAAATAAACGCGCTGCCCGCTTTCGAGCAGGCCGACGCCGTCGGTGCCGCACACCACCGGCAGTTGTTTGGGGCTGGCGTAATGAGCGCCCCTGGCGATGCCGCGGTCGATCTGCTTGATGCCGGCGGCCAGCACCTTGACCAGGCTTTCGCCGGCGCGCGGCTCGGGCCGCTCGAAGTCGCCGTAGCGCGGCGCGGCGTCAAAGCTGTGAAGAATGGCGGCTTTCATCGTGGTTCCTTGCGGAGGGTTGCAAAATTCCGGTCCGGTCGCAATGGCTCCGTCGCGCTATCCCCGGCGATGCGGCCCGCCTCCACCGTCAGGCGGCGCTGGCACAGGGCGGCGATGCCCTCGTCGTGCGTGACCAGCGCCAGCGTGGTGCCCTGCTCGCGGTTGAGGTCGATCATCAGTTCCATCACCTTCTGGCCGGTGGCAAAGTCCAGGCTGCCGGTAGGCTCGTCGGCCAGCAGCACCGCCGGGCGCACGACGAAGGCGCGCGCCAGCGCCACGCGCTGCTGCTCGCCGCCCGAGAGCACCCTGGGGTAGTGGCCCAGCCGCGCCGACAGACCGACGCGCGCCAGCATCTCGGCGGCGGCGGCGCGGGCGTCGCGGCGGCCAGCCAATTCCAGCGGCAGCATGACGTTTTCCAGTGCGGTCAGGTTGCCCATGAGTTGAAAGCTCTGGAACACGAAGCCCATTTTGCGCCCGCGCAGCGCGGCGCGCTGGTCTTCGCTGACGGCGAACAGGTCCTCGCCAGCCAGCCGCACCGTGCCGCGCGTAGGCGTGTCCAACCCGGCGATGATCGACAGCAGCGTGCTCTTGCCCGAGCCCGAGGCGCCGACAATGGCCACCGTCTCGCGCGGTGCCAGGCTGAAATGAATATCGCGCAGAATATCCAGCGTGCCGGTGGAGTCGGTGACTGACTTGAAGACATGCTCCACCGCGACGATGGGAAGAGCATCGGGCTGCGCGCTGAGGGAAGATTGGGTCATGAAAGGCAACCTAATGCCGTGATCGGCGTGCCAGGCAAGGGTGTGCGCTGCGGCTCCAAAGGCGCCTGCGCGCCTTTGAACAGCGCAAACAGCGCCCTGCAAGGACGAGCAACGCCGCATGACGCGGCGAGCATGGTGCTGGCGGGTGCATGGCGATGTCACCCTTTGCGGTAGGCTTGGTCGGAGTCAAAAATTGTTGTATTCATATGAAGTTGCAAAGTTGAAAAAGCGGTCAACTGCCGTTTCCAGGCTCGGTTTGATTCGCCGTCACTTTATCCTCACTGCGCTTGGCGCTGCCTTCGGCGCCGCTTTTGGCCTGCCCGCCAGCGCCGCAGGCGCCAAAACCATCTTGGTCGTGGGCGACTCGCTCAGCGCCGAATTCGGCTTGGCGCGCGGCAGCGGCTGGGTGGCCTTGCTGGAAAAAAAACTGGCCCTTGAAAAGATCGCCGCCAAGGTGGTCAACGCCAGCATTTCGGGCGACACCACCGCCGGGGGCCGAGCGCGCTTGCCGGCGCTGCTCAAGCTGCATCAGCCCGCCGTGGTGGTAATCGAGCTGGGCGGCAACGACGCGCTGCGCGGCCTGCCGCTGGATATGACCGAGGCCAACCTGGCCGCCATGACGCAGGCCGCGCGGCAAGCCGGCGCCAAGGTGCTGCTGGCCGGAATGCAGATGCCGCCCAACTACGGCGCTGACTATGGGCGGCGGTTTCAAGACCTGTTCGCCAGGGTCGCCAAGGCCCACGATGCCGCGCTGGTGCCCTTCTTGCTCAAAGGCGTTGCCGACCGGCCCGATGCGCTAGAGTGGTTTCAAAGCGACCGCATCCACCCCACCGCCGAGGCGCACCCGACCATTCTGGCCAACGTGTGGCCCGAGTTGCAAAGGCTTTTGAAATGAAATACAGCATCGGTCTTGCTCCTTCCCCCGCTGGGGGAAGGTTCAGATGGGAGCCAGCAGCTTCACCACTGGACGCCAGCCCCCATCCCTGCCTCCCCCAAAAGGGGGAAGGAATTGGCAGCGCAGCGGGGCAACTGCAATGAGCGTCCAGCGCATCAGCGGCGAGCAGGCGCTGGCCGGGTTGCACGCTTTCAGCGCCGTCATCGACGCCCGCAGCGAGAGCGAATTCGCGCTCGACCGCCTGCCCGGCGCCGTCAACTGGCCCAGCCTGCGCGACGACGAACGCGCGCGCGTCGGCACGCTGTACAAGCAGACCGGCCCGTTCGAGGCGCGCAAGCTCGGCGCGGCCCTGGTGGCGCGCAACATCGCCGCTCACATCGAGCGCGAATGCCTCGGCAAGCCCCGCGACTGGCAGCCCCTGCTCTACTGCTGGCGCGGCGGCCAGCGCAGCGGCGCGCTGGCGCTGGTGCTGGGGCAGATCGGCTTCAAGGCGACGGTGATCGACGGCGGCTACAAAGCGTTTCGCAGCGCCATGCTGCTTGATTTGCCCGCGCAGGCCGCGCGCCTGCGCTACCGCGTGGTGTGCGGCCCCACCGGGTCGGGCAAAACGCGCCTGCTGCACGCGCTGGCCGAGGCCGGGGCGCAGGTGCTCGACCTGGAAGGGCTGGCCAGCCACCGCGCGTCGGTGCTGGGCGTCATTCCCGGACAGCCGCAGCCGTCGCAAAAGCAGTTTGAAATGCGCATCTGGCAAGCGCTGCGCGCCTTCGATGCGGCGCGAATCGTGTACGTCGAGGCCGAAAGCAAGAAAGTCGGGAACGTCACCCTGCCCGACGCGCTGATCCAGGCCATGCGCGCCAGCGCCTGCCTGCGCATCGACCTGCCCGAACACGAGCGCGTGGCGCTGCTGCTGGAGGACTACCCCTTCTTCGTGCGCGACACCGAATTTTTTTGCCAGCGGCTGGACACCCTGGTGGCGCTGCGCGGCCACGCGGTGATCGAATCCTGGCAAGCCCTGGCCCGCGCCGGCCAGACCGAAGCCGTGGTGCGCGAGTTGCTGGCGCAGCACTACGACCCCGGCTACGCCAACTCGACGCGCCGCAACTTCGCCCAATTCGACCACGCCCTGCCAGTGGCCTTGGCCAACCGCTCGGCGGCGGCGCTGGCGCGGGTTGCGAGGGAAATTATTCTGAGCGAGGAGCGCCCGGCCCCGCTCCATGCTTGAGTCAGACAGCGGCCAAACGCTCTACCGTGTCAGGGAACTTCTCGACCAGCCGAATCAGCAAGGCGGCCTGCGCATTGGGCTTGGCGCGGCCCTGTTCCCAGTTTTCGAGCGTGCGCGGGTTGGTACGCAGATAGCTGGCGAACACCGGGCGCGACAGATTCAGGCGCTCGCGCAAACCAAGCAATTCGCCTGCCGTCACCATCGGCGCTTGCGTGGCCTTGACCCGCGTCGTGCGCAAGGTGATCTTGCCTTCGCGCGCGGCAGCCAAGGCGTCCACGCCCTCCATCAGTTCGGCGAACAGGTTGCGCTTTTGGGTCATCTCGGTTTCTCCAGTTCAACTTTCAGCGCCGCGGCAAAGGCGCGCCGCTCTTGTGCGGTCATATCGTCCATTTCGTCCTTGTCGTACAGGGTGAGAACAGCCAGAACTGCTGACCGCCCGTCCACAGGTAATAAATGACCCGCAGCCCGCCACGTTTTCCCTTGCCGCGCCGAGTGTCGGCAAAGCGCATCTTGCGCAGACCGCCCGCGCCCTTGATGACATCGCCTGCCTGCGGATCGTTCAGCAATTCGTTTTGCAGCGCCCGGTAGCCCTCGTCGTCAAGGTAGTCAGACAAGCGGTTGGCAAAGGCAGGCAACTCAACGAAGACCGCGGACTCCATGCCGCTGATTATACGCAAGTTGCGTTTAGTTCAACCACGCCCTGCCAGTAGCCTTGGCCAACCGCTCGGCGGCGGCGCTGGCGCGGGTTGCGAGGGAAATTATTCTGAGCGAGGAGTCTCTCCACGCATGAATCAAAACCGCTCTACTGTCGTGTCACATCAATGGTGGCGCACAATGAAATCGATGGATTCACGTTCAGGGCAAGGGCGAGCGCTGCGGCTCCAAAGGCGCTTGCGCGCCTTTGGACAGCGTGAGCAAGCCCAGCCTCTGGCTGGGCCGCGCCCTGCAAGGGCAAACCGCAGCGATACCAAGTGGCATCGCGAAGATTTGCAACGCCGCCCTGGGCGCGAAGACGCGGTTTCATGCGTCAGTATTGGTGTGACACGACACTACCCCAGCGCCTTCGCCGCCGCTTGCGCCAGATCGGCCTGCAAGTCGGCCACGGCTTCCAAGCCGACGGAAAAGCGCACCAGCGTGCCCTGCGCCACGTGGGCAGGCCAGTGTTGGCGCATGTCGGCAAGGTCGTAAGGCATCACCAGGCTGATCGGGCCGCCCCAGCTGTACCCGATCTTGAACAGCCGCAGCGCGTCGCAGAAGGCATCGACCCGCGCACTCGCGTGACGCCGGTCCACCATCACGCTGAACAGGCCGGCGGCCGCGCCCGCGCCGCGCGCATCGGCCGCGCCGCACACTTGCCGCCAGTGCTGGTGCCCCGGCGCGCCGGGCAGCGCGGGGTGCAGCACCTGCGCGAATACCGGCTGCGCCGCGCACCAGCGGGCCAGCGCGCGCGCCGCCTGGTCCTGCGCGTGATAGCGCAGGTGAATGCTGGGCAGCGCGCGCAGCACCGCCTCGGCGTCGTTGCCCCCCACGCCCAGGCCCAGGCGCATGTGAGTGAGCTTGAGCCGCAGGTGCAGCGCCGCGTCGTGCGTGGTGACGGCGCCCATCAGCACGTCGCCGCCGCCGCTGGGGTATTTGGTGAGCGCGTGCGCCGACACATCGACGCCCAGGCCCTGCCCGTCCAGGTCGAACGGGTTGAAGGCAATGCCCGCGCCCCAGGTGTTGTCCAGCGCGCAGGTCACGCCGCGCGCGCGGCACAGGCGCGCCTGTTCGATCAGGTCGGGAAACTCCATGCTGACCGAACCCGCCGCCTCCAGCCAGACCAGTTTGGTTTTGCCGGTGATGCGGGCCGCCAGGTCGGCCACGTCCATCGGGTCGTAACACTGGTGCGCAATGCCGAAGGCCGCCAGTTCGCCCTCGGCCAGCGTTTTGTTAGGGCCGTAGGCGTTGCCGGGGATCAGCACCTCGTCGCCACTTTTCAGCAGCGCCAGCGCCACCACGGCAATCGCCGCCAACCCGCTGGGAACCAGCAGGCACTGCTGGCCGCCTTCGAGTGCGGCGATGCGCTCTTCCAGCGTAAAGGTGGTGGGCGTGCCGTGCAGGCCGTAGGTGTAGCCGCTTTTGTCCTTCCACTCGCGCGTGCGCATGGCCGCGACGTTGGGGAAAAACACCGTCGAAGCCTTGAACACGCCGGGCTGCGGCGCCTCGAAGTCGGCTGGCGGGGTATAGGGGTGGTGAATGAGGTGGGTGCGGGAATCGGGCATGGCCGCAATGGTATTGCAGCGCGCCGCTTTTCGTAGGGTCGCTCCCGTGCCAATGGCTGTAAAAATTCTGCTTGACGCGATCCACGCGGGTGTCTACGCTAGGGCCTGTTCACGCTATTTTCATGGCGCCCGTTGCCCCGCAAAGGCAGTGGATGCAAGGCGCAAACCGCAGCCGGGTTGGACACCCGGCGAAGATTTGTTTGCGCCGCAGACGCTGCCTTTGCGGGGTAACCCTTCGGGCAAGACAGTAAAAGGCCGCACTCGTCGTTGCGCGTCTTGCTCATGCAGCAACATGGGCTGCGACACGCGCCTTGATTGCGGCCTTTCATTGCCTTGCGGGCGCCATGAAAATAACGTGAACAGGCCCTAACAGATCTTGCCGTCCAGGTTTGGCGCAACGTCAGAGTGAAGCGGCAAGGTCGTGTCACAAGGAGACAACGCATGGAATCGAAGAACACCCCCGCAGTGTCCGAACTGCTGCGCGACGCGCCCAGGAACTGGGGCAAATGGGGGCCTGACGACGAGGTCGGGTCGCTGAACTACCTGACCCGCGCCGAGGTGCTGCGCGGCGTGGCGGCGGTGCGTTCGGGCAAGACGTTCACGCTGCAAATCCAGATGGGGCATCCCGGCGGCGACCCGGTCTGGCCGGGGCGCGCGCAGGCGCAGCGCATGAACGTAATGGACAAAGGCCATTACATGTGCGGCAAGGGGCCGCGATTTCCGGGTCTGACCGAATACGCGGACGACATGATGATCATGTACCTGCAAGGCTCGACGCAGTACGACGCGCTCGGCCACGTCTGGTACGACGACCAGTTATGGAACGGCTATGACGCCAAATCGACCATCGGCGGCCTGGACAAGGCCAGCGTGCTGCCGCTGGCCGAGCGCGGCATCGCCGGACGCGGCGTGCTGCTGGACATGGCGCGTCATCGCGGCAAGGCCGTGCTCGACCCGGGCGAAACCTTCACGCACCACGACCTGCTCGACGCCGCCAAGGCGCAGGGCATTGCCATCGAAAAGCACGACATCCTGGTGATCCGCACCGGCTGGATCGGTTCGTTCTACAGCCGCGACCGGGAGGCGTTCTACAAAAACTTCATCGAGCCCGGCCTGACCTACAGCCCTGAATTGGTCGAATGGTTTCATCAAATGGAAATACCCAACCTGGTGACCGACACCATCGCCAACGAGGTCACCGTCGATCCGGTTTCCGGCGTCGCGCTGCCGCTGCACAATGCGCTGATGCGCAACCTGGGCATCACGCTGACTGAAATCGCGCAACTCGACCCGCTCGCCGCCGATTGCGCCGACGACGGGCAATGGTCGTTTCTCTACACCGCGGCGCCGCTCAAGGTCGTCAACGGCAGCGGCGCGCCGGTCAATCCGGTGGTCATCAAATGAGCCGCGCGCCGGCGCCCATGAGCGCCTACGGCGACAAGCCCTGGCTGGCCAACTACACCAGCGGCGTTCCGGCCACTTTCACGCCGGATTTCGACAATGCGCTGAGCCTGCTGCGCGCCGCCGTGGCGCGCGCGCCTCAGCGGGCCGCCCTGCTCTACTTCGACGGCGCGTTGAGCTACGCGGAGCTGGACGCGCAATCAGACGCGCTGGCCAGCGCATGGCAGGAGCGCGGCTGCGCGCGCGGCGACCGCATCGGTCTTTATTTGCAGAACGTGCCGCAATTCATCATTGTGCTGACCGCCGCATGGAAACTTGGCGCCATCGCGGTGCCCATCAACCCGATGAACCGCGCGCGCGAATTGCGCCTGCTGCTGGCCGATTCGGGCGCGCGGCTGCTGGTCTGCCACGAATCGCTGTATGCCGACGTGGTGCGCCCGTTGTTCGCCGATGACCCCGCGCCGCTGCCCGCATGGCCGGCGGTGATGACGACTTCCGAACTCGAATACCAGAGCCGCCACGACGCGCGGCTGTTCGCCGGCGTGCGCCGCCAGCGCGCCGAGGGCGCGGAAGATTTGTCCACCGTCATCGCCGCGCACGCGGGGCGCAAGCCGCCGCCGGTGCAACTCGGCCCGGATGACGTGGCGATGCTGGTCTACACCTCCGGCACCACCGGCGTGCCCAAGGGCGCCATGAACACGCACGGCAACATCGCCTTCAACGCGCAGGTGTACCGCGACTGGATACAACTGCGCGAAGGCGCTCCGATCCTCGGCCTGGCACCGCTGTTTCACATCACCGGCCTGATTGGGCACGTCGCCGCCGCGCTCATCTGCGCCGCGCCGCTGGCGCTGGCCTGGCGCTTCGAGCCGGGCGTGATTCTGGACGCGATCAGCGAACACCGCGCCGAGTTCACCGTCGGCGCCATCACCGCCTTCATCGCGCTGATGAACCACCCCGGCGCAACGCGCGAACACCTGGCGTCGCTGCGATGCGTCTATTCAGGCGGCGCGCCCATCCCGCCGAGCGTGATCGACGCCTTCCGCGACCGCTTTGGCCTGTACATCCACAACGCCTACGGGCTGACCGAAACCAACTCGCCGACGCACATCGTCCCCCTGGGCAGCCAGGCGCCCATCGACCCGGCCTCCGGCACATTGGCCATCGGCGTGCCGGTCTGCAACGCCGAGTCCTACATCGGCGGCGACGACGGCCAGCCGTTGCCCGTGGGCGAAATCGGGGAGATCATCTCGCGCGGGCCCATGATCGTGCCGGGCTACTGGCACAAGCCCGCCGAGACCGCGCAGGCATTCCGCAACGGCTACTTCCACACCGGCGACGTCGGCTTCATGGACGCGCACGGCTGGTTCTACCTGGTCGACCGCAAGAAGGATATGATCAACGCCAGCGGCTACAAAGTCTGGCCGCGCGAGGTCGAAGACGTGCTCTACACCCACCCCGCCGTGCGCGAAGCGGCGGTGGTCGGCGTGCCCGACAGCTACCGCGGCGAAACCGTGAAAGCCGTCGTCAGCCTCAAGCCCAGCGCGCACGCCACGCCCGAAGAAATCATCGCCTACTGCAAGTCCCGCATAGCCGCCTACAAATACCCGCGCATCGTCGAACTGGTGGACGAACTGCCCAAAACCGTCACCGGCAAGATCCTGCGGCGTGAACTGCGGGGGTAGCCGCTTTGGCCCTTCCACCGGCGCGCGCATGGCCGCGACGGTATTGCAGCGGGCAGCCTCATGTGGCCACACCCTTGGCGCAAATTGGTAAGTGGGTAGCTGGCGAACACCGGGCGTGACAGGTGCAGGCTCTCATTCCAATTCGCGTTTCAATAAAGAACCGTTCGGACTGAGCTTGTCGAAGTCCTGCGCCGGCCAACGACCAAGCTCAGACTGAACGGTGATGAGAATTTTTAACGCAAATTGGAATCAAACCTTCCACCTGGCCAGCAGTTTCTCCGCCGTCAATCGGTCGTACACCTCGAAGGGCTGGTGAATCCACGGGTCGGTGGGCAGGTCTTCGACCGAGTAATCGGCCTTGAAGCTGGAACAGCCCTTGGTCCAGATGACGGCGGTGCGCAGCTCGGTGATGGAGGCGTAGCTGCCGCGCAGCCGCTGCACCACGGCCTGCAAGGTGACGCCGGTGTCGGCCAGGTCATCGACCAGCAGCACCCGGCCTGCGATCTGGCCCTGCGGCGTGGTGATGTAGTGGGCAATGTCCAGATGCCCCTGCGCGGTGCCGGCCTGGGCGCGGTAGCTGCTGGTGGACATGATGGCCAGCGGCACGCGGAAGATGCGGCTCAGAATGTCGCCGGGCCTCATGCCGCCGCGCGCCAGACACAGGATGGTGTCGAACTGCCAGCCCGATTGCAGCACCTTGATCGCGAGCTTTTCGATCAGACCGTGGTATTCGTCGTAGCTGACGTAAAGGTGTTTGCCGTCTTCGGTCAACATCTGTCAAACCCTTCGCCAAAAGAAAACAAAAGACCGCGGAGCAGGCCAGGCCAGTGAACGCCGTGGACGGACCTGCGCCGGCCACTGGCGTTGTCCCACCTCCCGAAGAGAGAGGGGGGAAGGCGCGTCAGCGACTCAGGGGGGTGTCTCATGTCACGGCAGAAATGGATGGCGCACCATGATGGTGTGGTCGCGATCCGGGCTGGTGGAGATGACGTGGATCGGCACGCCGGTGGCGTGTTCGATGCGCTGCAAATACAGCCGCGCGTTGACCGGCAACTGGCCGTAGTCGGTGACGCCGACGGTGCTCTCGCTCCAGCCGGGCATGGCCTCGTAGATGGGCTTGCAGCGGGCGATGTCGTCGGCGCCCAGCGGCAGGATGTCGATGCGCTGGCCGTCCAGTTCGTAGCCGGTGCATAGATGCAGTTCGGGCAAGCCGTCGAGCACGTCGAGCTTGGTGATGCACAGGCCCGACAGGCCGTTGACTTGGGCGCTGCGCTTGAGCAGCGCGGCGTCGAACCAGCCGCAGCGGCGGGCGCGCCCGGTGGTAACGCCTTTTTCGGCGCCGACGGTGCTCATGTGCCAGCCGGGAGTGCCGGGGGTTTCCCAGTCGAGTTCGGTCGGGAACGGGCCGCCGCCCACGCGCGTGCAATACGCCTTGGTAATGCCCAGGATGTAGTGCAACATGCCCGGCCCCACGCCGGCGCCGGCGGCGGCGTTGCCGGCCACGCAGTTGCTGCTGGTGACGTAGGGGTAGGTGCCGTGATCGACATCGAGCAGCGTGCCCTGCGC